>JBFHII010000090.1:0-8556 GCA_041596535.1 Breoghania sp.
AGCACCATCACATTGCGATCGCCAAGATCGGCGACCAGCCGTTCGCGTTCGCCCAGGTCCAGCGCGATACCCTCGTAGTCGTGGAAGGCGAGGCGGTCATGGAACTGCAGCGACCACTGGTTGAGCGGCAGGATGCCCTCCTCCATCGAGGAGACGGCCACGCCGGCCACCGTATGGGTGTGCAGCACGCAATGCACGTCGGGCCGCGCCGCATGCACGGCGGAATGAATGGTGAAGCCGGCCTTGTTGATGCCCGCGCCATAGGTGTCGCGCAGAATGTCGCCGTTGAGATCGACGGTGACGAGGTCGCTCGCCTTGACCTCGTCGAAGCGCAGTCCGAACGGATTGATCAGGAACGCGTGTTCACCCTCCTCCGCCGGCGCGCGGCCGGAAATGTGAGTGAAGATGCTGTCGTCCATGTTGAAGTAGGCGATCAGCCGGTAGGCCGCGGCAAGCTGGATTCGCTCATCGGGCTGAGGGGCCTGGGTGCCTGCGGCCGACTGGGTCTCAACGCGCATCGTATCGATTCCTGTCCGGCGCGATCCGTTGCAAGTCGCCGCGCCATTCGTGTGGTGACCGTCCACCGGCCAGGACCGCGCTTCGGGCAAACGCCCCGCCACCGATCCCCTCCGGAGCTCATGCCGACAAGCAAGCATACGGACGTTCAGACTGTCAATTGTCGACAATCCGCATAACGCCTATATTGAAGGCAACGGCCTGACCGCAAAGCGTGCGGGCGCGTATTTTGCTCAGCACTTCAAGCGCTTCGGCGCAGCACGGCGAGGAAGGTGAAAACTTGAACGCGGAAAACGGTTCGGGGCATCCTGTATCCACTCCAATGCCGCGCAGGCGATTCCCTCCCGGGCGCCGCGCGGCGATACCGTCACCGGACGGACGAACTGCCGCCGCGCACAAGGCCACAGACAACAAGGGCGCCCAGACATGTTCATGACCGTCAACACGACCGACCTCGTCACGCAGATCGCGCGCCAGATCGCCGAGGCGATCGTCACCGGCAAGCTGAAACCCGGCGCGCGGCTGACGGAACTGCAACTGTCGCGGTCGTTCGGGACAAGCCGGGCGCCGGTGCGCGAGGCGGCGCGGCTGCTCGAAAGCCAGGGGCTGGTGGTATCCAGTCCGCGGCGCGGCTTCTTCGTGCGCACGCTGACCGCCGCCGACCTGCGCGACATCTACGAACTGCGCATCGGTCTCGAGCTGCATGCCGCCGACCTGGCGGTCGACCGTGCCGGTCCCGACGACATCGCCGGGCTGGAGCGGCAGATCGAGACGCTGTACCGGCTGGCGGACGAGGACTCCATCGAGAGCCAGATCTTCGAGGATTTCATCTTCCACCGCATGCTTTGCGCGGCAAGCGGCAATGCGCGCCTGCTGAAGGTCTACGACGGGCTGGCGATGGAACTGCGCGCCGGCATCACCCTGATCGGCAAGCTCTACGATGATCCCCACCGGATTGCCGAAACCCACGTGCCGATTCTCGATGCCCTGAAGGACCGCGACCGCGCAGCACTGCGCGAAGCCCTGCACTATCACATCATCGCCGCGCAGGAAGCCGTGGTCACCCTGTTCGAGGACATCGAGCGCGACGACGCCTGACACCGGCAGTTCCACGGCACGTGGTGCTCGACCGTGACCCGTGCCGGCGAGAGCAGAAAATAGCCCTGCCCACTCAACGTGCTTGTCACATTTTCCAAGGCTCGCTATCGTAAGGAAAGCGGAACGCCGCACAGGCGGGAACACGCGCATCCGAACCGGCTCGATCCCGGGTTCACTTCATGGAAAACTGGACATGCCGTTGGTAAAATGGCCGGCATTCGGCACTGTAGCTCTGGCCGCTGCGCTTGCGGGTGGCGTCTTCTATCTGAGCCGTTCCCAGCAGACGGTGAACGAGGCGGAAGCCTCCCCCACCCCCGCCACCGCGCAAGCCGCGAAGACACGCCCCGGCATTGCGGTGGAAACCGCCGCCGTCGACGTCGCCACCGTCGTCGAGGACATCCGCGCCTTCGGCACGCTTGTCGCCAATGAATCGGTGGTCATTGCGCCGGAGATTGCCGGCCGCGTCGCAAAGATCCATTTCACGGAAGCCCAGACGGTCAAGACGAGCGATGTGCTGATCGAGCTCGATGCGGAGATTCTGAAGGCCCAACTCGACAAGACCCGATCCGACGTCGAACTGGCGCGATCGAATTTCGAGCGCGCCGACAAGCTCGCCGAACAGGGCAGCGGCACCCTGCGCGCGCGCGACGAGACCGCCGCCAGCTACCGCGCCGCCAAGGTCGACCTCGCCCTGGCCGAGGCGCATCTGGCCAAGACACGCATCACCGCGCCGTTCACGGGGGTCATGGGCTTCAGGGCCATCAGCCCCGGCGCCTATGTGACGCCCGGCCAACGCATCGTCGAACTGGCCAGCACCGATCCGCTGAAGGTCGAGTTCCAGGTCTCGGAGACCTATCTGCCCGCGCTGGGCATCGGCCTGCCGGTGCATGTCAACGTCGATGCCCGGCCGGGCGAGGAGATCACCGGCAAGATCACGGCGATCGACCCGATCGTCGACGTGGGCGGCCGCGCGATCCGCCTGCGTGCCCAGGTGCCCAACCCCGACGGCCGCCTGTCGCCGGGGCTGTTCGCCCGCATCCGCATCATCGTCGATCAGCGGCCCGACGCACTGTTGGTCCCCGAGGCGGCCGTCTTTCAGGACGGCGGCCAGCTGTTTGTCTATCGCGTCCGTGCGGGCAAGGCGGAAAAGGCGGCGGTGAGCATCGGCCAGCGCCAGCCCGGCAGCGTTGAGATCCGTGATGGCCTCGCCAGTGACGACATCGTCGTCACCGCGGGCCAGTTGCTGTTGCGCGACGGCGCTTCCGTCAATGTGGTCGATGGGCCGGATGGCGCCTGACGGAGGCTGATGGCATGAACATCTACGAGTTTTTCGTCCGCCGCCCCGTCTTCGCAACCGTCGTCAGCCTGATGGTGATGCTGCTCGGATTCGTCTCCTTTGAGCGCCTCACCCTGCGCGAGTATCCCAACATCGACGCGCCCGTCGTCTCGGTGCGCACCGACTACCCCGGTGCCAGCGCGCAGATCATCGAATCCCAGGTCACCCAGGTGCTGGAAGGTTCGATCGCCGGCATCGGCGGCGTCGAGGTTCTGGAATCCAGCTCGCGTCCCGAATCCAGCCGCATCACGGTACGCTTCCTTCTGTCGGTGGATCCGGAAGTTGCGGCGAGCGACGTGCGCGACCGCGTCAGCCGGGTGCGCGGACGGCTGCCCGCGGAAGTCTCCGAACCGGTCATCGCCAAGGTGGAGGCCGACGCCCAGTCGATCATCTTCGTGGCGCTGACATCGGACCGTGCCAGCCCGATCGAGGTGTCCGACTACGCCGACCGCTACATCCGCGACCGGCTGCAGAACATGCCCGGCGTCGCCGAGGTGCGGATTTTCGGCGAGCGCCGCTACGCCATGCGCATCTGGATCGACCGCACCCGGCTGGCCGCCTACGACCTGACCGTCCAGGACGTGGAAACCGCGCTGCGCCAGCAGAACGTCGAGGTTCCCTCCGGCCGCATCGAGAGCCTGGACCGGGAGTTCACGGTGCTCTCGCGCTCGGGCCTGACCACCACGGCGCAATTCGAACGCATCGTGCTGAAGGACGCATCGGGCTTCTCCGTGCGCATCGGTGATGTCGCGCGGGTGGAAATCGGCCCCGAGGACGAGCGCCGCTCCACCCGTTTCAACGGCAACAACGCGGTCATCCTGGGCATCAACAAGCAGGCCACCGCCAATCCGCTGGAAGTCTCCGACGCGCTCGCCGCGGTGATGCCGGACATCCGCCGCGACCTGCCCGAAGGAATGGATGCCCAGATCGCCTACGACAAGTCGATCTTCATCGAGCGTTCGATCGCCGCCGTGTTCACCACCATCGCCGAGGCCGTCGTGCTCGTGGTGCTGGTGATCTTCTTCTTCCTGCGCTCGATCCGCGCCACGCTGATCCCGCTGGTCACCATTCCCGTGTCACTGATCGGCGCCTGCACGGTGATGTACGCGCTGGGATTCTCCATCAACACGCTGACGCTGCTGGCCATGGTGCTGGCCATCGGCCTGGTGGTGGACGACGCCATCGTGGTGCTGGAAAACATCCACCGGCACATCGAGAACGGCGTCAAGCCGGTGCGCGCGGCGATCACCGGCATCCAGGAGATCTCAGGCGCGGTGATTGCCATGACGCTGAGCCTTGCCGCCGTCTATGCACCGGTGGCCTTCGCGCCGGGCCGCACGGGGAAGCTGTTCACCGAGTTCGCGCTGACCCTCGCCGCCACCGTTCTGATGTCGGGCCTCGTCGCCTTGACGCTGAGCCCGATGATGTGCTCGCAACTGATGCGCGTGCATGAAAAGCGCGGCCGTGTCTCGCAGGCGCTGGAGAACGCGCTCGACAGCCTCAATTCCGGGTACCTCTGGCTGCTTGTCGGCTCGCTCAAGGTGCGCTGGCTGATCGTGGCGCTGGTCGTGGCGGTGGGCGGCGGCTCCTACGTGCTGCTGGCCGGCCTGAAATCCGAACTCTCGCCCATCGAGGACCGCGGCGTGCTGTTCCTCACCGGCTCGGCGCCGGAAGGCTCGACCATCGACTTCACCCGCCGCTACGGCGATCAGGTCGAGGCGCTGCTGGCGGAAGTTCCGGAGGTCAGGTCCTATTTCATGATCGCGGGATCGCCGGAAGTCACCGACATCGTCTCGTTTTCGCAGCTCGAACCGTGGGAGACCCGCGCACGCACCCAGATGGAGATCGGCGCGGAGCTGCAGCCCAAGGTGCGCCAGGTCGCGGGCCTGCGCGCCTCGGTCAACAATCCCGGCTCCTTCGGCCAGAGCCCCCGGGCGCGGCCCATCGAGTTCATGATCCTCACCGCCGAACCCTACGAGAAGCTCGACGAGTACACGCAGCAGTTCCTCGATGCGATCGAGGAGAACCCGAATCTCGTCAACATGCGCAGCAACCTGGCGCTTAACAAGCCGCAGATCGAGGTGGCGCTCGACCGCGACCGGGTGGCGGATGTCGGCGCGGGCGTGCTGACCGTGGGCCGCACCATGGAAACGCTGCTTGGCGGCCGCCAGGTGACCCGTTTCAACATGAACGGCGAGCAGTACGACGTGCTGGTGCAGGTGGCGCCGACCGACCGGCGGACCCCGGCCGACCTGCACGACATCTACGTGCGCGGCCAGAACGGCGCCATGGTGCAGCTTTCGAACCTGATCACCGTCACGGAAACGGTCTCCGCCAAGGAGCTGAACCGCTTCAACCAGCTCCGCGCGGTAAAGATCTCCGGCAACCTCGAGCCGGGCTATTCGCTCGGCGAGGCGCTGGAGTATCTCGATACGACGGCCCGCAGCATCCTGCCCGCCAGCACGCGCACCGACTACGGCGGCATCTCGCGCGAATTCCGCCAGACCGGCAGCAGCCTCGCCTTCATCTTCGTGCTGGCGCTCGGCTTCATCTACCTGGTGCTGGCCGCACAGTTCGAAAGCTTCGTCGATCCCTTCATCATCATGCTGACGGTGCCGCTGTCGATGCTCGGCGCGCTGGCCGCCATGCACTGGAGCGGCGGGACGCTGAACATTTACAGTCAGATCGGGCTGATCACCCTGATCGGGCTGATCACCAAGCACGGCATCCTGATCGTGCAGTTCGCCAATCAGCTCCAGGAGGAAGGCCGCAGCAAGCGCGACGCGGTGATCGAGGCCGCGGGCCTGCGCCTGCGCCCGATCCTGATGACCACCGGCGCCATGGTCTGCGGCGCAATTCCGCTCGCTCTCGCTCATGGCGCGGGCGGCGAAAGCCGTCAGGCGATCGGCTGGGTCATCGTCGGCGGCATGAGTTTCGGCACGGTCCTGACCCTGTTCGTCATCCCCACCGCCTACACGCTGTTCGCCCGCAACCGCGCGACCGAAACCGCACACGCCGCGGCCCAGCCGGCGGAGTGAGGAGGAACGGCCAGCCGAAGTGACGCCGGGAGACCGGGCTGCGCGCCCCACTCCAATGAAAAACGCCCCAATAAAAAACGCCGGCCAGGATACCCCGGCCGGCGTTGGCATTTCAGCGAGGCGGCAACCGCCTACCGGATGGTCAGCATTTCCTGGAAGGTCGGCAGCGGCCAGAGGTTGTCGGCGACGACACCTTCCAGCGCATCGACCTTCTCGCGGATCACCAGCATCTGCGGCAGGATCTTGTCCTTGATGAACAGGCAGTGTGCCTGAACGTCGCCCGCCTCATGTTCCTTCGCCTTCAGGTCCTCGAGCACAGCGACGCTGTCCTGCAGATCCTTGATCAGGCCGGTGACCATCACGACGGTGTCGTGGTCCGCGTCGATGCCGATCGCCTTGAGGTTCGCCAGGCTGCCGGCGAGTTCACCCTGATAGCGCACGGACGCGGGGAAGATCATCGTCTTCGCCATTTCCACGACCAGGTTGCTCTCGACGTTCACCGACGCGACGTACTGCTCGGCATAGACCTCGTAGCGCGAATGCAGCTCGCGCTCCGACAGCACACCGTATTTTTCGAACAGGTCGCTGCAGGTCTTCTCGAGGTAGACGCTCAGCGCATCGGCCGTGGTCTTGAGGTTCGGCAGGCCGCGCTTGGCCGCCTCCACATGCCAGTTGTCGGAATAGCCGTCGCCGTTGAACACGACCGAGGAGCATTCCTTCCAGACCTTCTTGACGTAGCCTTCCACCGCCGCGCCGAGTTTCTCCGGCGTGGAAGTATCGGCCGCTTCGAGGAAGCTCGCGGCCTCGTCGAGCGCCTCGGCCATGATGGTGTTCATCGCCACCATGGGACCGGCGATGGACTGCGAGGAGCCGACCGCGCGGAACTCGAAGCGGTTGCCGGTGAACGCCATCGGGCTGGTGCGGTTGCGGTCGCCCGAGTGCTTGGGGATCGGCGGCAGCACGTCGACGCCGACGGACAGCGTGCTCTTCTTCGATTTAACGGAACCGCCGCTGACGATGGACTCCATGATCTCGTTGAGCTCGGCGCCCAGGAACACCGAGATGATGGCCGGCGGGGCCTCGTTGGCGCCCAGCCGGTGATCGTTGGAGGCGGAGGCGACAACCGCGCGCAGCAGCTTGGAGTGCTTGTAGACCGCGGAGATCATTGCCGTGCAGAACACCAGGAACTGCGCGTTCTCCGAGGGGGTGTCGCCCGGGTCGAACAGATTGCCCGCGGCCGACGAGCCCATCGAGAAGTTGACGTGCTTGCCCGAGCCGTTGACGCCGGCGAAGGGCTTCTCGTGCATCAGGCAGGCCATGCCGTACTTGGCGGCGACCTTCTTGAGGATGGTCATGATCATCTGCTGATGATCGGTGGCCACGTTGGCGTATTCGAACACCGGCGCGATCTCGAACTGGCCGGGAGCCACCTCGTTATGACGCGTCTTGCTCGGGATGCCGAGCTTGAAGCACTCGCGCTCGACCTCGAACATGAAGGCCTGCACACGCTCGGGGATGGCGCCGAAATAATGGTCGTCGAACTCCTGCCCCTTGGGCGGGGGCGAGCCGAACAGCGCGCGGCCGCAGGCGAGCAGGTCCGGACGGGAGTAGAAGAAGTGGTTGTCGATCAGGAAATATTCCTGCTCGGCACCGGCCGTGGCGGAGACGAAGGGACCGTCGGTGCCGAAGAACGTCAGCACCCGCTGGGCCTGCGCGTTCAATGCCTGCATGGAGCGCAGCACCGGGGTCTTCTTGTCGAGCGCCTCGCCCGTCCACGAAACGAACGCCGTCGGGATGCACAGGGTGGTGCCGTTGACGTTCTCGATGATGTAGGCGGGGCTGGTCACATCCCAGATGGTGTAGCCGCGCGCCTCGAACGTCTGGCGGATGCCGCCGTTGGGAAACGACGAACCGTCCGGCTCGCCCTGGATCAGCGCCGAGCCGGCAAACGTGGCGATCGTGCCGCCGTCGCCATCGGGATCGAAGAAGGAATCGTGCTTCTCGGCCGTCAGGCCGGTCAGCGGATAGAACACATGCGCGTAGTGGGTCGCGCCCTTGCTCAGCGCCCAGGTCTTCATCGCCTCGGCGACCGCATCGGCCGTGGTGATGTCGAGCTGCTCACCGGAGGTGATCGTCTTCTTCAGCGACTTGAACGTCGACTTCGGCAGACGCTTCGCCATCTCGTTCAGGCTGAAGACATTGTCGCCCCAGACGCTGCTGGTGGGGCTGTTGGCGAAATCGATACCCGAGGCAATTTCGGGGGCAGAGACAATCGTCGAAATGGCGTTAAGCCGCGCAGCGTTCCCGCTCATGAGCATGTCCTTTGACGTTTTCCGGTGCAATCGGATCAGAAGTCCTGCGCCTGGCCAAGCAATGCGCATGCCAGCCACGTGACCGGGTCCGCACGCCCGCGAAGACCCGCCATTGTCCGTCATGGATACACCTGGCCGCTGCAGCGACTGGGCGCACCCCGCCGGACACGGCAGGTAAATTGCCAAAACGTATTAATATCAATTTCTTGAAGGGAGAAAACACGACTGCCCGATCGCGCGACGACCGCGCCCGGCG
>JBFHII010000091.1:0-8506 GCA_041596535.1 Breoghania sp.
ATCGTGCTCCGTGGGGCGGGCCGTGAATTCGATCTGGTCGATGTTGACCGGCACAAACGTGTCGACGGCAAATACGGATGACCCCCGCCGAGCGCGGGGAATGGGATTTTCCCGCAAATGTTGTCGCCGCAGCGCTTGAAACCGCACGGGGACCAGCCTATAAGGCGCGCATCCCACACGCGGGGCCGGGCGTCGTCGATGACGCGCGTCCATCCGGTGATCGAACCGAGGTTCGTTACCGCCCCGCGGAGGTTAACCGGAAAAACGGAGTACTCAAGGCATGGCTTTGCCTGATTTTACCATGCGCCAGCTGCTTGAAGCAGGCGTGCATTTCGGCCATCAGAAGCACCGCTGGAACCCCAAGATGGGCCGGTATCTCTATGGCACACGCAACAACGTCCACATCGTCGATCTGTCGCAGACCGTTCCGCTGCTGCACCAGGCGCTGAAAGCCGTCAGCGACACGGTTGCCGCCGGTGGCCGCGTGCTGATCGTCGGCACCAAGCGCCAGGCCCAGGATCCGGTCGCCGACAGCGCGCGCCGTTCGGCCCAGTATTTCGTCAACGCCCGCTGGCTCGGCGGCATGCTGACCAACTGGAAGACGATCTCCCAGGCCATCCGCCGCCTGCGCAAGCTTGAGGAAGTCCTCGGCAACGAAGCCGCCGCACAGGGCCTCACCAAGAAGGAACGCCTGTTCATGGACCGCGAGCGCACCAAGCTGGAGCGCAACATCGGCGGTATCAAGGACATGGGCGGCATTCCCGACCTGCTGTTCGTGATCGACACCAACCGCGAAGCCATCGCCATCCAGGAAGCCCGCCGTCTGGGCATCCCGGTCGCAGCCGTGCTCGACTCCAACTGCGATCCCGACGGCATCACCTACCCGATTCCGGGCAATGACGACGCCGGCCGCGCCATCTCGCTCTATTGCGACCTGATCGCCCGCGCCGCCATTGACGGCATCTCGCGCGCACAGGGCTCGATGGGCGTCGATCTTGGCGAAGCCGAAGACGTCATCGAAGAGCCGGTGCTCGACGAGCCGGTGGCCGTCGAAGCCGAAGCAGCGCCCGCCGCCGCAGAAGCCGAAGCAGCGCCTGCCGCCGCAGAAGCCTCGGATGCCGGCGTGTCCGCACTGTTTTCCGCCCCCGAAGGCGAAGCCGACGATCTGAAGAAGATCGGTGGCGTCGGCCCGGTGCTGGAAGGCAAGCTGAACGCGCTCGGCGTGACGCGCTTCGACCAGATCGCCGCCTTCACGGCCGAAGACATCGCCCGCATCGACGAGGCGCTGTCCTTCAAGGGCCGCATTGATCGCGAAGACTGGGTCGGTCAGGCCAAGGCTTTCGTCGCCGAGGCGTAAGCCGCACGGGTTTCGGAGCGCGCTCCCAGGAGCGGCGCGGCCGTGATGTCCCGCCCCGGGCGGGCGTGTCATGGCCGCGTGATCCGCGACCGCTTACATTCTCGTCCGGGCGTTTCGGGATTGTCCCGGACAGCCGGACGTATCGAAACCGGATCGATTGAACCCGATTCGACCGGCCGCCGGCGGACGATCCGCCGCGCGGCCATCGTTTCAGATCGAATTCAATCGGCCCCATCTGAGAGGCGACTGATGAGCATTACCGCTGCGATGGTCAAGGAGCTCCGTGAGAAGACCGGAGCCGGCATGATGGACTGCAAGGGCGCGCTGACCGAGACGAATGGCGACATGGAAGCCGCCATCGACTGGCTGCGCACCAAGGGCCTCGCCAAGGCCGCGAAGAAGGCCGGCCGCGTGGCCGCCGAGGGCCTTGTCGGCGTTGCCGCCGACGGCCGGAAGGCCGCCGTGGTCGAGGTCAACTCCGAGACCGACTTCGTTGCCCGCAACGAGGCGTTCCAGGCTCTGGTCCGCGACGTGGCGCAGACGGCGCTGGGCACCGATGGTGACCGCGACGCGCTGGCCGCCGCCGCCTATCCGGGCGCCGGCAAGACCGTCGAAGAGCAGATTTCCGAGCTGATCGGTACCATCGGCGAGAACATGACGCTGCGCCGCAGCGCCGTGGTGTCGGTGTCCGAGGGCGTGGTTTCCAGCTACGTGCACAGCGCGGTCGGTGACGGCATCGGCAAGATCGGCGTGCTCGTCGGCCTGCAGTCCGCGGCTGACGCGGACAAGCTGGCGGCGCTGGGCAAGCAGATCGCCATGCATGTTGCCGCGACCAACCCGCTGGCGCTGTCGGCCGAGGACATCGATCCCGCCGTCGTCGAGCGCGAGCGCGCCGTCTACGTGGAGCAGGCCCGCGAATCCGGCACGCCGGACAACATCATCGAGAAGATGGTCGAAGGCCGCATCCGCAAGTTCTACGAAGAGTCCACGCTGCTCAAGCAGGCCTTCGTGATCAACCCGGACCTGACGGTCGAGAAGGCAATCGAGGCGGCTGCCGCCGAGCTCGGTTCCCCGATCACGCTGACGCAGTTCGTGCGCTTCGGCCTCGGTGAGGGCATCGAGAAAGAAGAAACGGACTTTGCGGCGGAAGTCGCGGCATTCGCCAGTGGCGAATAACTGTTGCAAGGGCGCCGAAGAAATTCGGCGCCCTTTTTCTATGTGGTGACGGCTGGCCGCCAACGCGCGGTATATCAAGGACAAGAACATGACGGACGCTCTGCGGTGGCGGCGTGTGCTGCTCAAGATTTCGGGCGAGGCGCTGATGGGCGATCAGGGGTTCGGCATCGACCCCGCGGTGCTTGCGCGCATCGCCGGTGAGATCGCCGAAGCGGTCCGGCTCGGGGTGCAGATCGGCCTGGTCGTTGGCGGCGGCAACATCTTCCGCGGCGTCTCCGTGGCGGCCAAGGGCGGCAGCCGCGTTGCCGGCGATCACATGGGCATGCTTGCCACGGTCATGAACGGCCTGGCGCTCGCCGACGCCCTGCGCGCCCACGGCGTGCGCGCGCGCGTGCTGTCCGCCGTCGCCATGCCGACCATCTGCGACACCTTCAACCAGCGCACCGCCGAAGACCGTTTCGAGGACGGCGAGGTCGTGGTCTTCGCCGGCGGGACGGGCAATCCGTTTTTCACCACCGATTCGGGCGCCGCGCTGCGGGCCGCCGAAATGGGGTGCGACGCGCTGCTCAAGGGCACCAATGTCGACGGCGTGTATTCCGCCGATCCCAAGAAAGACCCCGATGCCACCCGTTACGACCGCCTTTCGCACCAGGATATCCTGGAGCGGGGCCTGTCAATTATGGATGCAACCGCGATAGCGCTTGCCCGCGACAACAAAATTCCGGTAATCGTGTTCTCCATTCATACGCCCGGCGCCATTGTCGATGTCCTGAAGGGACAAGGTCTGGCGACGATCGTCGCCGACTGACAGCCGGAGCATCTTGTCTGCGCATCGAGCCATGGCTCCGGGCCTGGTCCTGATGGCGCGGACGGGAGCCGCAGGCCGTTTGCCGGGCTCCACGCGAGAAAAGCAAAGAGGGAACGATGTCGGACACAGAACTCGACTTCGACGATTTGAAGCGGCGCATGCAGGGCGCGATCTCCGTCTTGAAGACGGAACTGGGTGGCCTGCGCACCGGACGTGCTTCCGCCTCGATGCTGGATCCCATTCAGGTCAACGCCTACGGGTCGCCGACGCCGCTGTCGCAGGTGGCCTCGGTCAGCGTGCCGGAACCGCGGATGATCTCCGTTCAGGTCTGGGACAAGTCCCAGGTCGGCGCCGTCGAGAAGGCCATTCGCGAATCGAATCTCGGTCTCAACCCGGTGGTCGACGGCACCTTGCTGCGCCTGCCGGTTCCGGAGCTGAACGAGGAGCGCCGCCAGGACCTGGTGAAAATCGCGCACAAATATGCGGAACAGGCGCGTATTGCCGTGCGCCATGTCCGCCGCGACGGCATGGACATGCTGAAGAAGATGGAAAAAGACGGTAACATCGGCAAGGACGCCCATCACGACGCCGGCGAGTCCGTGCAGAAGATGACGGACGAGATGATTGAACAGATCGATGATGTCGTCGCCAAGAAGGAGACGGAAATCACCCAGGTCTGACGCCTTCGCCATGCCGGAAAGCAGGTAACCACATGACCGTCACTGCGAAGCTGAGCGGACTACCGATAGCCGGGCAGGGCGACGACGGCGAGGTGCCCCGTCACATCGCCATCATCATGGATGGCAACGGACGCTGGGCGCGCGCGCGCGGACTGCCGCGGACCGAGGGCCACAGGCGCGGCGTCGACGTGGTGCGGCGGATCGTCGGACGGGCAGCCGAGCGCGGCGTCGAGTTCCTGACCCTCTACAGCTTCAGTTCCGAGAACTGGTCGCGTCCGGCCAGCGAGGTCTCCTACCTGCTTGGTCTGCTGCGGCGCTTCGTGGAGAAGGACCTTCAGACCCTGCACGAGCGTGGCATCCGGGTCCGCATCATCGGCTCGCGCGAGAATCTGGCCGCCGACATCCTGGCGATGTTCGAGGACGCGGAAGAGCGCACCCGCGATAACACCGGCATGACGCTCGTCGTCGCCTTCAACTACGGCGCGCGGTGCGAGATCGTCGACGCGGTGCAGGCGATCGCCCGCGATGTGGCGGCGGGCCGGCTTGACCCGGCGCAGATCACCGAAGCGACCGTCGAGGGCAAGCTTTATACCAACGATATTCCCGATCCGGACCTGATCCTGCGGACAAGCGGCGAGCAGCGGCTCTCCAATTTCCTGCTCTGGCAGGCGGCCTATGCGGAATTCCTTTTCGTTCCGGACATGTGGCCGGATTACGATGAAGCGGCGCTGGATCGCGCCATCGCGGAATTCGCCAAGCGGGACCGCCGGTTCGGCGGCGTGGCTTCGCAGGCGGCGCAATGACGCCGGAGCAGCCCCGGACCCCGACACCACCGCATCCGCAGCACGCCGCGTCCGAACCGGCGGCCGGCGGGCTTTCCAATCTCATGGTGCGGTTTCTCTCGGCGCTGGTTCTCGGGCCGGCGTTCATTGCCGTGGTCTGGTACGGCGGCTGGGCGTTTTCCGGCGTGATCATCGTGGCTTGCCTGCTGTGCTATCGCGAGTGGATGGCGATCTCCGCGAAGGATGCGCCGGCGGCGCTGCTGTGGGGCGGTTACGCGGTGTTGTTCGCATCCGGCGCGCTGGCGGCGGCGGGACGCGTGGACGCAGCCCTCGGCCTGCTGGTCGCGGGCACGATCGGGGCCGGGGTCTTCGCCGTGACCGGCCGGCGCGGCATCTGGCCGGCGCTTGGCCTGGTCTACGCCGGCCTGCCGCTGCTGGCGCTTGTGGTGCTGCGTCAGGGCGGGGAGGGGCTGTGGGCGCTCGCCATCGTGCTGGGCGTGACATGGGCCACCGACATCGCCGCGTATTTCGCGGGCCGCACGCTAGGCGGACCGAAACTCTGGCCTGCCGTGTCGCCGAAGAAGACCTGGTCGGGCGCCATTGGCGGGCTCGTCGGCGCCATGGCCGCGGGCGTCGCGGTGACGGCGGTGAGCGGCATCGGCGCGCCGCTGACGGTCGGGCTGCTCTGTGCGGTGCTTTCGGTGCTGTCGCAATGCGGGGACCTGGCCGAGTCGGCGTTCAAGCGCCACTTCGGCGTCAAGGATTCCGGCGATCTCATCCCCGGCCACGGTGGCATTCTCGACCGTGTCGACGGGCTCGTGGCGGTGGCGGTCGGTGCCGCGGCCATCGGGCTCATCGCTGCGATGGCGGCCGGCGCGCCGCTGGACGCATCGGTCGGCCTGAGCGCGCATTAGCGGGGCTTCGGCGGGGCATGTATCCGGCAATCCGCTGCCGCATTCACCTGTCACACTGCCTCACGCCTCCGCGCCCGGCAGCGGGACCGGTTCTCACGCGATCCGCGTGTATCCGACAACGACCGACCAGCGCGGCCCTGCCGCGCAACAGACAGGACGCAGCATTTGTCTGACACTTCCGCCATCAACAGCGCGTCTTCCGCCACCGGCGCGGACGCCTCGACGCCGCTGCGGCTGGTGGTGCTCGGCGCCACGGGGTCGATCGGCCAGAGCACGCTCGATCTGAT
The DNA here is from genome assembly GCA_041596535.1 of Breoghania sp. Lineage (GTDB taxonomy): Bacteria > Pseudomonadota > Alphaproteobacteria > Rhizobiales > Stappiaceae > Breoghania. Next base: position 6,005 of record JBFHII010000091.1, read on the forward strand.
CGCGCGGACGCCGGAGCGCTTCGAGGTGGTGGCGCTTGTCGGCAACAGCAATGTTCAGCGTCTTGCGGAGCAGGCGCGGCTTGTCGGCGCCCGCCACGCGGTCGTCGCCGACGAGAGCCGCTACGAGGAGCTGAAGGCGGCGCTGGCGGGCAGCGGCGTGGTGGCCTCCGCCGGGCAATCGGCGGTGATGGAAGCGGCGGTGATGCCGGCTGACATGGTGGTTGCGGCCATCGTCGGTGCGGCCGGTCGTGCCCCGACGCTGGCCGCCGTGCGCGCCGGCCGCACGATCGCATTGGCCAACAAGGAATGCCTCGTCTGCGCCGGTGATCTGATGATGCGCGAGGCCCAGCGGCACGACGCGCGCATCCTGCCGGTCGATTCCGAGCACAACGCCATCTTCCAGGTGTTCGAGCGCGACAATCCCAAGGCGGTCGAGAAGGTGATCCTGACCGCGTCGGGCGGGCCGTTCCGCGGCTGGAGCCGCGAGGCGATGGCGGCGGTCGGCCCCGAGCAGGCGCTGCGGCATCCCAACTGGGAGATGGGTGCGCGGATATCCATCGATTCCGCCACCCTCATGAACAAGGGCCTCGAGGTCATTGAGGCGTTTCATCTTTTCCCGATTGCGCGGGAGCAGCTCGACGTGCTGGTGCACCCGCAGTCGGCGGTGCACGGCCTGGTGCAATACACCGACGGATCGCTGCTGGCGCAACTGGGCGCGCCCGACATGCGCACGCCGATCGCCTATTGCCTGAGCTGGCCGCAGCGCATGGCCGCGCCGGTCAGCCGTCTTGATCTGGCCGCATTGCAGCAGCTTACCTTCGAGGCGCCGGACACGGCGGCGTTTCCCGCGCTGGATCTGGCCTGGGGAGCGCTTCAGCGAGGCGACGGCGCCACGGCGGTGCTCAACGCGGCCGACGAGATGGCCGTGGCGGCGTTTCTGGAGCGGCGGATCGGGTTCCTGTCAATCGCCGACGTGGTTGCGCAGACGCTGGAAAACGCCGATACGGGGGGCCTGTTGACCGAACCGGCGGACCTGGAAGCGGCGCTCGATCTGGACGCCGCGTCGCGCAGGCTTGCCACGCAGAACATTGACGCCATATGTGCGGCACGCCAGCCGGCGTGAAGATGCGCCGCGGTTTAGATTTTACTGGTGGATTCGTGCGATGATCCGCGCGACGTTCGCTTCGGCCGGATCCGGATGCCCGCTGCCACGGCGGGCCTCCGACCGACATTCGACGACTAGCAACAAGGAACGGCAGGCATGGATTTCCTAATTGGCATTTGGCACACAGTCTGGGGCTATGCCTTGCCATTCCTGTTCGTCCTGACAATCGTCGTGTTCTTCCACGAACTGGGCCATTTCCTGATCGCGCGGCTGTGCGGCGTGCGGGTCATGGCGTTTTCGGTCGGCTTCGGCCCGGAGCTTCTGGGCTTCAACGACCGGCACGGCACGCGCTGGAAGCTGTCGGCCGTGCCGCTTGGCGGTTACGTGAAATTCGCCGGTGACGAGAATGCCGCCAGCATGCCGGATCGCGACGCGGCCGAGCAGATGAGCGACGAGGAGCTGAAGACCAGCTTTATTGGCAAGTCCGTCGGCCAGCGCGCAGCCGTCGTGGCCGCGGGGCCGATCGCCAATTTCATCCTCGCGGTGGTGATCTTCGCCGTGCTGTTTTCCGTCTACGGCCGGTCCTACACGCTGCCGCGCGTCGACAGCGTGCAGGTGGAAAGTGCGGCCGCGGAAGCCGGCTTCAAGCCCGGCGACGTGATCCTGTCCATCGAGGGCAGCGAGATCGAGAGCTTCGCCGACATTCAGCGCATCGTCAGCGTCAGCGCCGATCTTCCGCTGACCATCGTGATCGATCGCGACGGCGAGGAACTCGCGCTGGTGGCGACGCCCAAGCGGCGCGAGATTCGCGACCAGTTCGGCAACGTGCAGCGCATCGGCCTGCTGGGCCTCAGCCAGCAGTCGCGGCCCGAGGACCGGACCACGAAGGTGTTCTCGCCGCCCGAAGCGGTGGTCGAGGGCATGCGTGAGACATGGTTCGTGGTGTCGCGCACGGCGGGGTATCTCGGGGGCATCGTCACGGGCCGCGAATCCGCCGACCAGCTCGGCGGGCCCATCCGCGTGGCCCAGTTCTCCGGCCAGGTCGCGACCCTGGGCCTGGGCGCGCTTCTGAATCTGGCGGCGGTGCTGTCGGTCAGCATCGGCCTGCTCAACCTGATGCCCGTGCCGATGCTCGACGGTGGACACCTGATGTTTTACGCTTACGAGGCGTTGCGCGGCCGGCCGCTTTCCGAGAGGGTCCAGGACATCGGCTTCCGCATCGGAATCGCGCTGGTGCTGATGCTGATGGTGTTCGCGACGTGGAATGACGTGGTCCATCTGGCCACACAATGACGGCACTCGCGGCGTGTCGGCCTGCGTGCGCGGGCCGGCGTGGCGTGGCACGACAGCAACGCATGGCGTGAAAATCAGCAGCCGCCGCGCAAGTGGTTGCTTCC
>JBFHII010000092.1:0-8482 GCA_041596535.1 Breoghania sp.
AAGGAATTCAACACCATCGCGGTGGATGACGGCATCGCCATGGGGCATGACGGCATGCTGTATTCGCTGCCTTCGCGCGAGATCATCGCCGACAGCGTGGAGTACATGGTCAACGGCCACTGCGCCGACGCCATGGTCTGCATCTCCAATTGCGACAAGATCACCCCGGGCATGCTGATGGCCGCCATGCGGCTGAACATTCCGGTGGTCTTCGTCTCCGGCGGGCCGATGGAAGCGGGCAAGGTGGTGCTGGAAGGCGGCGTGGCGAAATCCGTCGACCTGATCGACGCGATGATCCTGGCCGCCGACGACCGGGTCTCGGACGCCGACGTGATGACCATGGAGCAGAACGCCTGCCCCACCTGCGGCTCCTGCTCGGGCATGTTCACGGCCAACTCGATGAACTGCCTCACCGAGGCGCTGGGCCTGGCGCTGCCGGGCAACGGCTCGACGCTGGCCACCCACAAGGACCGCGAGCGGCTGTTCGTCGAGGCCGGCCACCTGATCGTCGACCTGGCCAAGCGCTACTACGAGCAGGATGACGCGAGCGTGCTGCCGCGCGCGATCGCCAGCTTCGCGGCCTTCGAGAACGCCATGACGCTGGATATCTCCATGGGCGGCTCCACCAATACGGTGCTGCACCTGCTGGCCGCCTCCAACGAGGGCGAGGTCGGCTTCACCATGGACGACATCGACCGGCTTTCCCGGAAAGTGCCGGTGCTGTGCAAGGTCGCGCCGGCGGTCGAGAACATCCACATGGAGGACGTGCACCGGGCCGGCGGCATCTTCGGCATCCTCGGCGAGCTCGATCGCGCGGGGCTGATCGACAGCGCGCTGCCGACCATCCATTCGGCCACGCTGAAGGAAGGCCTGGCGCGCTGGGACATCGCCCAGACCAATTCGGAATCCGTGCACACGTTCTTCTCCGCCGCGCCCGGCGGCGTGCCGACGCAGACCGCGTTCTCCCAGGACCGCCGCTATCCCGAAGGCGTCGACCTGGACCGCAAGTCCGGCGTCATCCGCTCGAAGGATAACGCCTATTCCCAGGACGGCGGGCTGGCGGTGCTGTTCGGCAACATCGCGCTGGACGGCTGCATCGTGAAGACGGCGGGCGTCGATGAATCGATCCTCAAGTTCACCGGCCCGGCGCGGATCTTCGAAAGCCAGGATTCCGCCGTCTCCGCCATCCTCACCGGCAAGGTGCACGAGGGCGACGTGGTGCTGATCCGCTACGAGGGCCCGCGCGGCGGCCCCGGCATGCAGGAAATGCTCTATCCGACCAGCTACCTGAAGTCGAAGGGCCTGGGCAAGGCCTGCGCGCTGGTCACCGACGGACGGTTCTCCGGCGGTTCCTCGGGCCTGTCGATCGGCCATTGCTCGCCGGAAGCCGCCGAGGGCGGCGCCATCGGCCTGGTGGAGGAGGGCGACACCATCGTCATCGACATCCCCAACCGGGTGATGAAGGTCGACCTGCCCGACAGCGTGCTGGACGCGCGCCGCGCCGCCATGGAAGCCAAGGGCGATCTCGCCTGGAAGCCGACGGAGAAGCGCAAGCGCAAGATCACCACGGCGCTCAGGGCCTATGCGGCGATGGCGACATCCGCCGCCAAGGGCGCGGTGCGCGAGGTGAAGTAGAACTCTTCACGGTCGCACGAACGAAAAAGGCCGGGCATCTGCCCGGCCTTGCTTGTTTCCGGTGACAGAGCGCGTTCAGCGCGCAAAGCAGTTGTCGGTGCCGCTCGGGGTTTCGATCGTCACGGCATTGCCCTTGCTGTGGAGCGTGAAGCGGCCGTTCGTATAGCGGGCTCCCGATCCGGAGCGGACCTGCTCCAGGCGGATGAACTGCGGGCTGTCGTAGGCGAAGAGGGCGTGCCCGTTGCCGCTGTTGACGTATTCGACCACCAGCGGAAGCCCTTCCGGGCAGGTGTAGTGCACCGTGGTGGACCGGGGTTGCCGCGGCGCCGCACCACCGGTCTGGCCGCCCCTCTGGCCACCCCGCGCCGAGGACCCGGTGATGGCGTAGAGGTTGGACTTGGGCGCGTTGCCGACACCGTACAGGATCATCCGTCGATGAAGATCCAGCTGGATCGAGACGTTGCGCGACCGGTCGTAGAGATAGACCGACCAATCATCGCGGTTCTGCTCCTGAAAATGAAAGCCGACGCGCCCGCCGTTATCGGCTTCCGTCCATCGGCCGTTGCCCACGTCGGTGAAGATGCCGCCTGAATGGGAGACCTGGACAACGTTGTGTCCGTTCACGGCGGCCGAACGTGTGACGGGCGGAGACGGCTGAAACTGTGGATTGCGTGGCCCAGGGTTCTGCGCGTGTGGGTTCTGCGCCTGGGCCTGCCGGCCCCGGCACACGCTCAGGATGCCCGGATAGCGGTTCTGCGAGCACATGATGCCACCCCACTGGTAGCCGACCCGGCCGTTCTGAAAGCGGATCTCGAACCACTCGTAGCCGTTCATCATGGCGCCGGTGCCGGTCACGATGGTGATGCGGTCGCCTTCCCGAAGGCTGCCGACCTGCCGGTACTGCATGCCAGGTCCGCTGCGCACCTTGCCACCATACGACTGGCCCAGCTGCGGAAAGTCCACATCGGGAGAGGCGCGTCCCGGCGTCGCCATCGCCATGGCGCAGACCGCGACGATCAAGGAAACAAATCGCATTTCTTCACCTATAATCTTCAAATAAAACATTTGGTTCAGGGAAATTTCGCCCCCCGACCGGACGCTTGGTAAGTTAAGCAAGCCGTCATGAACCGAGGATGAACCGTCTTGCCACGGTTGTCATGTCGCATTTCGCGGCATGCCGCGCGACATCACCCGGCGGTGGCCGGTCAACGGCGATGCGAAGGATCCGGACGCCCGCGCATCTCCCGATTGACCATTTCGCGCCGATTGCCTATCTCAGGCGCATGAAACGCGACATCATCATCCTGCCCGACGCGCAGCTGCGCAAGGTTTCCGAGCCGATCGAGGCGGTCGACGCCGGCGTGCGCCAGCTCGCCGACGACATGCTGGAAACCATGTACGAGGCGCCCGGCATCGGGCTGGCCGCGATCCAGATCGCCATCCCCAAGCGCCTGCTTGTGCTCGACGTCTCCAAGGACGACGAACCCAAGGCGCCGATGGTTGTCATCAATCCGGAAATCGTCTGGGCGTCGGAGGAAAAATCCGTCTACCAGGAAGGTTGCCTGTCGATCCCCGATTTCTACGAGGACGTGGAGCGGCCCGAACGCATCCGGGTGACCTTTCTCGACCGCGAGGGCCGGGAGTGCGAGCTGGAGGCCGACGGTATTCTGGCCACCTGCCTGCAGCATGAGATCGACCATCTCAACGGCGTGTTGTTCATCGACCACATCTCGAGGCTCAAGCGCGACCGCGTGGTGACCAAGTTCACCAAACAGGCCCGCGCCAACGCCCGGCTCGAGAAGCAGCGCAAGCTGGCATAGGCGGGCCGGGGTTCTCGATCATCCGCGCCGGGGAACGACGGCGGAGAGGGCGCGCCGAACAGCGGCGCGCGAATCCTCACGCGTTGCCGATCAGCACGCCGGCGGCGAAGACCAGCGAGCCGCCGAGCACCACCTGGAAGGCGGCGCGCAGGAACGGCGTGTCCATGTAGCGGTTCTGGATCCAGGCGATGGCCCAGAGCTCGACGAAGACGATCGCAGCCGCAACCGTTGTCGCGGTCCAGAAATGTGGGATCAGGTAGGGCAGCGCGTGGCCCAGCCCGCCGATGGTGGTCATGATGCCCGAGGCCAGACCGCGCTTGAGCGGCGAGCCGCGGCCCGAGAGCTTTCCGTCGTCATGGGCGGCTTCCGTGAAGCCCATGGAGATGCCCGCGCCGATGGCGGCGGACAGGCCGACGAGAAAGGTCTGCCAGGTGTCCTGGGTGGCGAAGGCGGCGGCGAAAATCGGCGCCAGGGTCGAGACCGACCCGTCCATCAGTCCCGCCAGTCCGGGCTGCACGTAGGTCAGGATGAACTGGCGGCGCTCGTCGGAGCGCTCCTGGGCGCGCACGTCCTCGGGCGCGTGAGCCTCGCCCAGCCGCCGGGCCAGCGAGCCATGCGCCTGTTCCGCCTGCGCCAGGTCGCCCAGCAGCTTGCGGGTGGAGGCGTCAGACGTCTGCTGCGCGGCTTCGAGATAGAACCGGTAGGCCTGATCCTCCATCTGTTCGGCCATGGGGCGCACCTTGTCCAGCCCCAGCGGACGCACCAGCCAGTCGGGCTTGCGCTCGTAGTAGCCGCGCACGTGGTCGCGCCGGATCAGCGGAATCGTCTCGCCAAAGCGCTTGCGGTGCAGTTCGATCAGCCGGCGGCGGTGGGTATCCTCCTCCTCCGCCATGCCGTCGAAGATCTTGGCCGAATTCGGGAAGTCCTCGCGCAGGCCCTCGGCATAGGCACGGTAGATGCGCGCGTCGTCCTCTTCCGAGGAAATTGCCAGCGCCAGGATTTCCTGTTCCGACAATGATGAGAAAGGCCGGCGGCCCACACGAAAGATGCGGCTGAGCATAAGACGATCCTATTTGGAATCATTCTAAACTAATGTTTGCTTACCAGATGGGCGGCGCGTTTGCCAAGGCCCGCGAACGGTGTCTTCTCTCGTCACGGCCAAGCCGCGTCGAGACGCCGCATCCTCGCAGCACTTGTGCCTGATGGCCTTGATCCGGATCACGGCGGCCGCGCGCACCGCTGGCTATCTGTCGCCGCCCGGCGCCGCGGCGGGAGGCTTGCCAGCCGCGCCGGGCCTCTGTTTAAGTTGCGTCGGGGAATCCGGCATTGGTTTGGGGGCAATCGTGGCGTCACTTGCGAAATTCATCGTCATCGGGCTCGCGGTGCTGCAGGCGGCCGTGGTCACCGCCGCGCCGCTGCGCGCGGAAACGCTGACCTGGAAAATCCGCAGCGAGCATCCGAAGGTGGTCAGCCTGGAGTTCTATTCACAGCGCCGCGACGTCTCGTGGCCCGGCGACGGCCAGGTTTACGTCATCAAGGATTACGACACCCACACCTACCGGCTGTCGTGCCGGGCCGGCGAATCCATTTGCTACGGCGCCTGGGTGCGCAACCGCAAGCGCAGCTATTGGGGCGTGGGCGCCAACAACCGCAACACCTGCCGCCGCTGCTGCTACACCTGCGACGGCGGCGAGACCAAGGTGATCGTGCTCAACCCGTGAGCGCGCCCGGCAGGGGCGGGTGGCTTGCAAGGCGGGCGATTGAGATACCGACGCGCACATGCTATGATATCGATGATATCAAAGGAGGGCGCGATGGCTGATGTGTTGATGCGCGATCTGGATCCCGAACTGAAGCGCGCATTGCAAGCCCGCGCCCGTGCCCATGGGCGCAGCCTCTCGGACGAGGCGAAGGCGCTGCTGCGCGCGGCCATTGCGGATGCCGCGCCGGAGCGGCCCGCCGGCACGGCACTGGTGGCGCTTTTTCGCGACGCCGGGTCGGTCGAACTGGATATCCCACGTGACGAACGGCCGCGCGTGCCGCCGGATTTCGCGTGATCCTGCTCGACACCAACGTGATCTCGGAAACCATGCGGCCTCATCCGGCGCCGGTGGTTGTCGCGTGGCTGGATGCCCGGCCGCCGCTCGACCTGTGGCTTGCCGCTCCTGTTCTCGCCGAACTGTCCTATGGCATCGAGCGCCTGCCGGTTTCGCGGCGCAGGGAGGCGCTGCAAGAAGCCCTGCGGGAAATGGAGGCCGGCTTGTTCGCCGGCCGGGTGCTGCCGTTCGATGCGGAGGCGGCGCGCTGCTACGGGGCGATCGTGGCGACCCGCGAGCAGGCCGGGAGGCCGATTGCGGTCATGGACGCGATGATTGCCGCGATCACGCGGGCGCACGGGGCGCGTCTGGCGACCCGCAATCTTGCCGACTTCGAGGGGCTGGGCCTCGACTGCGTCGACCCGTTCGCGCCGTAGTGCTGCGGCCCCGCCCGCGCCCGGAAGTTCTGCGGACTTGCGCTTGGGCAGGTTTTCGCCAATGAATGCGCCCCATGCCGGGCCGCGCCATGGTGCGGCCTGCCGCCCCCTGTTTCCGACGACGGAAGTGACCATGTCCAACGATATCCTTGAGCACACCACGGCGCTGGGCCGTCCGGTCGAGATCCCGACCGACCCCGAGACCGCGTCGCTCGACCGGGTCCCCAATCCGCAGGCCGACACCGATTACGTGACGCGGTTCGTATGTCCGGAGTTCACCTCGCTGTGCCCGGTCACCGGCCAGCCGGACTTCGCCCATCTGGTCATCGATTATGTGCCCGACCAGTGGCTGGTGGAGTCGAAATCGCTGAAACTCTATCTGACCAGCTTTCGCAACCACGGCGCCTTCCACGAGGACTGCACGGTGAAGATCGGCCGCCGCATCGTCGATCTGCTGGCGCCGCGCTGGCTGCGCATCGGCGGCTACTGGGATCCGCGCGGCGGCATTCCGATCGACGTGTTCTGGCAGTCCGGCGAGCCGCCCAAGGGCGTCTGGATCCCCGACCAGGGCGTGCCGCCCTACCGCGGGCGCGGCTGAGGCGGGCCGGGTTGTGACCTAGCGCCCCATCAGCAGCGCGATGATCGAGCCGACGATGAGGATGCAGCCGAGCACCTCCCAGCGGTTGGATTTCTCGCGGAAGATGAACCAGGCGGCGGCGAAGGTGAAGATCAGCTCGACCTGCGCCAGCATGCGCACATAGGCCACCTTCTGCAGCGTCATGGCGGTGAACCAGCCGGCGGACCCCAGCACGCCGACCAGCCCGACCCACACCGCGATGCGCCAGTGCTCGAGGCTGGCCCGGAGCTGTTCGGGCTCGTACTTGCGCATCCACAGCAGCATGGCCGCGGTCTGGAACACGGTAACGAAGCCCAACGTGTAGGCCGCCTGCATGATGAAGTTGGGCCCGCCCAGCGACAGCGAGGCATAGCGGTAGCACACCGCCGAGATGCCGAAGAAGGCAGCCGACGCCAGGCCGATCAGTGCCGGGCGGCCGGTCAGCGAGGTTGCCAGCGCGCGCAGGGTCAGCGGCGTGCGCGCCATCGAGATGACGATGACGCCAACGACGCCGACAACGATGGCACCGATGGCCGGCAGGGTGACCGTTTCGCCCAGAAGTACCAGTCCGAAGATCGCCGCCTGCACCGGTTCCGTCTTGGAATAGGCCGTGCCGACCGCGAAGTTGCGGTAGGAAAACAGGTGCACCAGCAGGAAGGTGCCAAAGATCTGCGCCAGCCCGCCGGCCATGCCCGCAAGCGCGAACGGAATGTTGGCCTGCGGCAGCGGATATCCCGCGCCGAAATGCAGCGCCGCCACATAGAGGCTCGCGAAGGGGAAGCCGTAGCCGAAGCGCACGAAGGTGGCGCCCGTGGTGCCGAGCTTGCCCTTGAGGTGTTTCTGCAGCACCGAGCGCAGGTTCTGGCAGAACGCCGCGGCGATGGTGATAGGGATCCAAAGTTCCATGGGGGGAGGCTCGCGAGTCGGGAAGGCGACCTTTGTATATCAGGCGTTGCTGCACTGCGATAGGCTCGCCGGATCTGTACGTGCCGCGGTTTCCGTGTCATGAGTTGGGGACTGTCAGAAAACGCGGGGAGAACGACATGGCGACCTACTCATGCCCGAAATGCGGAATGAGCGTGAACGCGACGTGCGGCAAATGCGATGCGCCGCTGGTCAATGACACGCTGACGCTCGACAATGGCAACACCGTGCAGATCTCCAAGTGCCCGAACGGCCACGGCAAGATCAAGTCGCCGATGTGCTGCGGCCAGGACATGAGCTGCGAAGCGGCCTGAGCCGGCTGCGATGGCAGGACGGATGTGACGGACAGCCCGGGCGCCGGCCGCGCTCGGGCGTGTCGGCTTGACTTCGGGGCCGGGGGCGGGTTTTCTCCGCGCCACCGTATCACAGACCGCGTTTGCCGGAGCACCCATGAGCCACACCGACCTCGCCAAGCTCGAGACCATCATCGACACCGCTTTCGACGATCGGGCCAACATCGACACGACCACCAAAGGCGAGATCCGCGATAGCGTCGACGCCGCGCTCGAACTGCTCGACAAGGGCGTCGCGCGCGTCGCCGAGAAGCGCGATGGCGAGTGGATCGTCAACCAGTGGCTGAAGAAGGCCGTGCTGCTGTCGTTCCGTCTCAACCCGATGGAAGTCATCAAGGGCGGACCGGGCGACGCCGTATGGTGGGACAAGGTGCCGTCGAAATTCGACGGCTGGGGCGCCTCCGAGTTCGAGGCCGCCGCCTTCCGCGCCGTGCCCAACTGCACCGTGCGCCGCTCCGCGTACATCGCGCCGGGCGTCGTCGTGATGCCGTCGTTCATCAACCTCGGCGCCTACGTCGGCGAGAACACGATGGTCGACACCTGGGCCACCGTCGGATCCTGTGCCCAGATCGGCGCCAACGTACATCTCTCGGGCGGCGTCGGCATCGGTGGCGTTCTCGAGCCACCGCAGGCCCAGCCGGTCATCATCGAGGACGACTGC
>JBFHII010000093.1:0-8450 GCA_041596535.1 Breoghania sp.
GGACCGCTCGATGTCGGAAGAGCAATTCTCGCAGCACTGCGCCGACAAGCTTGAAGAGATGATCCTGGCCGAGGGGCCGGAAACGGTCGCCGCCTTCATCGGCGAGCCGCTGCTCGGCACCGGCGGCATCGTGCCGCCGCCGGCCGGCTACTGGCAGAAGATCCAGGCCGTGCTCGACAAATACGACGTGCTGCTCGTGGCCGACGAGGTCGTCACCGGCTTCGGCCGCCTCGGCACCATGTTCGGCTCCGATCACTACGGCATGAAGCCCGACCTGATCACCATCGCCAAGGGCCTGACCTCGGCCTATGCGCCGCTCAGCGGCGTCATCGTCGGCGACAAGGTGTGGAACGTCCTGGTGCAGTGATCCGACAAGCTCGGCGCGCTGGGTCACGGCTGGACCTATTCCGCGCATCCGATCTGTGCGGCGGCCGGCGTCGCCAATCTCGAGCTCATCGACGAGATGGACCTGGTGACCAACGCGGGCGAGACCGGTGCCTATTTCCGCGCGGAACTCGCCGCGGCGGTGGGCGATCACGCCAACGTCGGCGACGTGCGTGGCGACGGCATGATCGCGGCCGTCGAATTCGTCGCCGACAAGGACGACCGGGTGTTCTTCGACGCCTCGAAAAAGGTCGGCCCGCAGATCGCGGCGGCGCTGGCCGAACGTGGCGTCATCGGCCGCGCCATGCCCCAGGGCGACATCCTCGGCTTCGCCCCGCCGCTGTGCCTGACCCGCGAGGAAGCCGACATCGTGGTGAGCAAGACGGCCGACGCGATCAACGCCGTCTTCGCGTCGCTGTAGCGGCGCATCACCCGGGATACGGAAAACCGGCGGGACCTCGGTGCCCGCCGGTTCTTGATTCCGCCGCCATCAAGTGACTGCCGCGGCTTTTACGCGAAGGCGCGCAGGGAATTGGTCAGCTGGTCGGCGAAGCGGGCGGAGGCGACCGGCAGCGTGCGGCCCTTCATCTGGCCCAGCAGCAGGTGGCCGATGGGCATGTCGCGGGTCGAGATCTCCCGGAAGACCACCGACCGGTCCGGCTTTTCCGCCAGCCCGATCGGAATCTGGAAGCCGACCGCCTTCTCGTGGATCACGTAGTGGCGGATCAGATCGAAGGAATCCGTTTCCACGATGGGCGCCAGGCCGCGCGACGAGCCTTTCGCCGCGATCTCCAGAAGATGCCGCACACCGTAGGGCGTCGACGGCAGCACGTGGCTGTGGTCGAGACAGTCGCGCAGCCGGATGGTCGGCTTCTCGGCCAGCGGATGATCGGCGGCGACGACAATGTTGACCGGCTGCGGAACCGAATAGAGCACCTCGAAATCCACCATGTGCACCGGCTCGAACACCAGCGCCAGGTCGCTCGAGAAGGTCGCAAGCTCATGCTCGGCCTGCGCCCTGTCGCGCACGTTGACCGAGAAGGTCACGCCCGGATGATCGCGGCGGTACTGGGAGATCTGGCGCGGCAGGAAATACGGCACCGTTGCCTGTGAGCAGGCGACCGACACGTGACCGCGGCGCACGCCCGACAGGTCCGAGACCTGCGAGCGGATCCACTCCAGATCCGAAATCTGGCTGCGGATGTGCAGCAGGATCAGTTCACCGGCCGCGTTCAGCCGCACACCGCGCGGCAGGCGCTCGAAAATCTCGTAGCCGAACTCGCGCTCGAATCCCTGGATCCGCCGGTTCAACGCCGAGGCGGTGATGTTCATGTCCTCGGCCGCGCGCCGAATGGAGCCCGCCCGCGCCACCGCCTGGATCAGGCGAAACGTCTGCAAATGTTTCAAATTTCAGCCCCTATTTCACACCGCTGCATTTGATGCACCACTTTTGTGAAAAAATAGCATTAGAAGTACACGCAGCAAAATCGCAATCTTTTCCGGCGCCGCTCCAGACCTTCTTCCCGGCACTTGCGCGGCAGGAATGCCCCGTTCGCGTCCCAGGACCCTCGACCTTCCGAAAGGATTGCCCCGATGACAGTCAACACTTCCCGACGCCAATTCATGCAACTCGGCGGGGGCGCGCTCGGCGCCTCCATGCTGCCCCTCTCCATGACGCTTCCGGCCATGGCCGCCGGCACCGACACGCTCGTCACGGTGATGGGACAGACGATCAACAGCCTCGACCTGCACCGCTCCGGCACCAACCGCCCGAGCTACCAGATCGCGGTCAACTGCTACGACCGTCTGGTCTCTTTCGGCACGAAGTCGACGCCGGACGGCGGCCTGTCCTACGACTATTCCACCATCGTGCCGGAGCTGGCCGAGAGCTGGAGCTTCTCCGACGACGGCATGGAGCTGACCTTCAAGCTGAAGCCGGACGCGGTGTTCCAGGACGGCTCGCCGGTCACCGCCGAAGACGTCAAATGGTCCTTCGACCGCGCGGTGTCCGCCGGCGGCTTTCCGACCGTGCAGATGAAGGCCGGCGGGCTGACCCGTCCCGACCAGTTCGCGGTCATCGACGAGAAGACCTTCCTGGTGAAGCTGGATTTCCCCTCGAAGCTGACGCTGCCGGATCTGGCGGTTCCGGTGCCGTTCATTCTCAACTCCAAGCTCGCCAAGGAGCACGCCACCGCCGACGATCCGTGGGCGATGGAATACGTGCACAAGAACACCATCGGCTCCGGCGCCTTCAAGGTGGCCCGCTGGACGCCGGGCGAACAGATTGTCTACGAGCGCAACGACAAGTGGACCGGCGGCGAGCTGCCCGCCGTCAAGCGCGTGATCCTGCGCGAGGTTCCGAGCCCCGCCACCCGCCGCGCGCTGATCGAACGCGGCGACGTCAACCTGTCGTTCAACATCCCCAACAAGGACGCCAAGGAGCTTGAGGACAAGGCACCGGTCAAGGTGTTCTCCACGCCGATCGAGAACACGCTGCATGTCGTTGGCCTGAACACCACCTTCGAGCCCTTCCAGGATCCGGACGTGCGCAAGGCCATGGCCTATGCGATCCCCTACGAGGAGATCTTCCAGACGGCGGCCTACGGCCGCGGCGCGCCGATGTGGGGCGGCAAGGCCCAGATCGACAGCATCGAATGGCCGCGCAAGTCGCCCTATTACACCGACCTCGACAAGGCGCGCGAACATCTCGAGAAATCCGCCTTCGCGAAAGGCTTCTCGGTGCCCTTCTCGATCAGCCTCGGCCAGTCGGACTGGATGGAGCCGACGGCACTGCTGATCCAGGAAAGCCTCGCCACGCTGGGCATCACGTCGGAAATCGAAAAGATCCCCGGCGCCAGCTGGCGCACCGCCTCGCTGGTCGAAAAGCGCCTGCCGCTGCATCTGGAAAACTTCGGCGGCTGGCTGAACTACCCCTGCTACTACTTCTTCTGGGCCTACAAGAAGGGGCACCTGTTCAACTCGTCGAACTACGAGAACGCCGAGATCGAACAGCTGGTCGACGACGCGCTGCACCTGCAGGTCGACGATCCCGACTACGCTCCGAAGGTGATGCGCATGTTCGAGATCGCCTTCGAGGACCTGCCGCGCATCCCGCTGTGGCAGCCGGCGCTGAACGTCGCGGCCAATGGCGCGACCGACTACGAGTTCTGGTTCCATCGCCAGCTCGACATCCGCTCGCTGAAGGGCGCGTGACCCCATGCCCGTCCGCCTGAAAACCATCCTGATGCGGATCGCGCAGGCCATCCCGGTGGTGATCGGGGTCGTGGTGATCAGCTTCCTGCTGACCCGCGCCCTGCCCGGGGACCCCGCGGTCTATTTCGCGGGTGCCGCGGCGGACGAGGCATCAATCGCCGAGGTCCGGGAGTCTCTCGGCCTCGACAAACCGCTGCCGCAGCAGTTCCTCCTCTATGTGGGTGACCTGCTGCGGGGCGACCTGGGCCAGTCCCTCTCCAGCGGACAGCCGGTGGCCACCGACCTGGCCAACCGGCTGCCCGCCTCGCTCGAACTGACGCTGACCGCGCTGCTGCTGGCCTGCCTGGTCGCCGTGCCGCTGGGCGTGCTTGCGGCCACGCGGCCGGGATCGCCCGTCGATCACCTGTGCCGGGTGCTGGTCACCGCCGGGGTGTCCCTGCCGACCTTCTTCACCGGCATCGTGCTGATCTATGTCTTCTACTACCTGCTGGGCATAGCCCCCTCGCCGCTCGGGCGGCTCGACTTCGCCTATCTTGATCCCGACCACGTCACCGGCTTCTATCTCGTCGACGCGGCCCTTGCCGGCGACTGGGAAACCTGGATGGCCGCGCTGCGGCAGTTGATCCTGCCCGCCGTGACGCTGTCGCTGTTCACCATGGCGCCGATTGCCCGGATGACACGGGCCGCCATGCTCGGCGCGCTGTCGTCCGACTTCATCCGCACCGCCAGGGCGGCTGGCCTGTCGCGCGGCAAGGTCCTTTACGGCTACGCCTTCCGCAACGCGCTGCTGCCGGTGGTCACCACGCTGGGCAGGGTGTTCTCCTTTACCCTCGGCGCCAACGTGCTGGTGGAGAAGGTGTTCGCCTGGCCCGGCATCGGCTCCTACGCCGTCGAGGCGCTGGTGGTTTCCGACTACGCCGCCGTCCAGGGCTTCGTGCTGGCCATGGCGCTGCTGTTCGTGGGGCTCAATCTGATCATCGATCTGACCTACACGCTCATCGATCCGCGCATTGGATTTGACCAGAAATGACCGACACAGCCATCACGACAACGGCGGACGCCGATGCGCCGCCGGCCCGCAGCGGCGGTTCTTTCGACCACCTGATCTACGTGCTCAAGGGCAACCCGGTCACGCTGATCGCCTTCGCCATGTTCGCGGTCATGGTGCTCTGCGCGGTGTTCGGGCCGGCACTCGTGCCCTATGACCCGCTGGCGTCGGACGCGGCCCACGCGCTCGAGCCGCCGAGCTGGAGCCACTGGTTCGGCACCGACAATCTCGGCCGCGACGTCTTCAGCCGGGTCATCGTGGCAACCCGCCTAGACCTGACCATCTCGATCGCCGCCGTCGCGCTGTCGTTCGTCTTCGGTTCGGCGCTGGGTGCCGCGGCCGGCTACTGGGGCGGCTGGCTCGACACCATTCTCAACCGCATCCTAGACACCATCATGGCGTTTCCGCTGTTCGTGCTGGCGATGGGCATCGTCGCGGCCCTCGGCAACACCATCGAGAACATCATCTACGCCACCGCCATCATCAACCTGCCGTTCTACGCACGCCTGGTGCGCGCCGAGGTGAACATCCGCCGCGAGGCCGGCTTCGCGCTCGCCGCAAGGCTGTCGGGCAATTCCGATCTGCGCGTGCTGGCGCTGCACATCTTCCCCAATGCGCTGCCGCCGATGATGGTGCAGATCTCGCTCAACCTCGGCTGGGCGATCCTCAACGCCGCCGGCCTCAGCTTCATCGGCCTGGGCGTGCGCCCGCCGACGCCCGAGTGGGGCATCATGGTGGCCGAGGGCGCCAACTTCATCGTCTCCGGCGAATGGTGGCTCGCGGTCTTCCCCGGCCTCTGGCTGATGTTCGCGGTGTTCTCCTTCAACCTCCTCGGCGACGGCCTGCGCGATATCGTCGACCCGCGCAGAAGGACGTGAACATGCTTTCCATCTCGGACCTGGCCGTCAGCTTCCAGACCCGCAACGGCACCGTCGAGGCCGTGCGCAACGTGTCCTTCGAGGTCGCCAGCGGCGAGACCCTCGGCATCGTCGGCGAATCCGGGTCCGGCAAGTCCGTGACCGCCTATGCGCTGATGCGCATCCTCGACGCGGGCGGCACGATCACGGCGGGCGATGTCGTCTATTCCGGCATCGATCTGCGCCGCGCCGCCGAACGCGAGATTCGCGACATTCGCGGCCGCGAGATCTCGATGATCTTCCAGAACCCGCGTGCGGCGCTGAATCCGATCCGCAAGGTCGGCCACCAGATCGAGGACGTCCTGCGCCGGCACGCCCGCGCCACCCGCCAGGACGCGCGCCAGAAAGCCATCGAGGCGCTGGAAGCGGTGAAAATCCGCGACGCCGAGGCACGCTACGACGCCTATCCGTTTGAGCTGTCGGGCGGCATGTGCCAGCGCATCGTCATCGCCATCGCGCTGGCCTGCGATCCGCGCCTGCTGATCTCCGACGAGCCGACGACCGGGCTCGACATCACCACGCAGAAGGCGGTGATGGATCTGGTTGCCGAGCTGATCCGCGAACGCGGCATGAGCTCGATCCTGATCACCCACGATCTCGGGCTTGCCGCGCAATATTGCGACAAGATCGTGGTGATGAAGGATGGCCGGATCGTCGAGGCCGGCGATCCGACGGAGATCTTCCTGTCGCCGACCCACGCCTATACGCGCAAGCTGGTCGACGCCACGCCACGGTTGGGGGAAAGCATCCGGACCTTGTTGCCGGAATCCGAACGCACCCCGGAGCTGCCGCATGCGCCGACCGACAAGCCACTGCTCGAGGTCCGCAACCTGGTCAAGACCTACAAGGGCAAGTCGGGCCCGGTGCACGCGGTCAGGGACATCTCCTTCACCATCCACGAAGGCCAGAGCGTCGGGCTTGTGGGCGAGTCCGGCTGCGGCAAGTCGACGACCTCGTCGATGCTGGTGCGGCTGCTCGATCCGACGAGCGGCCAGATCCTTTTCAATGGAAATGATCTGACTGCCACGCCCGCACAAAGGTTCGCGCGCGACCCGCGCCGCTCCGAGATCCAGATGGTGTTCCAGGACGCCACCGACAGCCTCAATCCGCGCCACACCGCCCGTCAGAGCATCGCCGATCCGCTGCACCGGCTGGGCGGCCTGTCGGGCTCCGCGACCCGCGAACGCGTGGCCGAACTCGCCGATCTCGTCGGCCTGCCGCAGCCGCTGCTCGACCGGTTTCCGCATCAGCTCTCGGGCGGCCAGAAGGCCCGCGTCGGCATCGCCAGGGCCATCGCGCTCAACCCGAAATTCCTCATTCTCGACGAGCCGACCGCGGCGCTGGACGTCTCGATCCAGGCGGTCGTGCTCAATCTGCTGGCCGACCTGCGCGCCAAGCTCGGAATGAGCTATCTTTTCGTCAGCCACGACCTGCACGTCGTCCGTCTTCTCTGCGATCATGTGATCGTCATGAAGGGCGGCGAGATCGTCGAACAGGGCGCGGCCGAGGCGGTCATGAGCGCCCCAAAGGACGACTACACGCGCACGCTCCTCGCTGCCGCACCAAAACCGCCGCAAAGGCGGATCCAGGCATGATCAAGGAAAACACCATGAAAGAGATGCCCTTCACGATCGCCGCGCTGCACGAGGCCTATGCCGGCGGCGCGAGCCCCGTGGACGTGATCGAGGAGGTCTATGCGCGGATCGACGCCGTCAACGACCCCGGTATCTTCATTCACCTGATCGACAAGGCGGAGGTCCGGGCGGCCGCCGCCGCGCTCGGGCCCTACGACCCGTCCAAGCCGCTGTGGGGCATCCCGTTTGCCGCCAAGGACAACATTGACGCGGCCGGCAAACCGACCACCGCCGCCTGCCCCGCCTACGAATATGTCGCCGGGGAAGACGCCTTTGTCATCGCCCGGCTGCGGGCCGCGGGCGCGGTGCTGATCGGCAAGACCAATCTCGACCAGTTCGCTACCGGGCTGGTCGGCGTCCGCTCGCCCTACGCGCCGCCGAAGAATGCCGTTGATCCGCTGATCGTGCCGGGTGGCTCGTCGGCGGGCTCCGGCGTTGCCGTGGGGCACGGGCTGGTCACCTTCTCGCTCGGCACCGACACCGCCGGGTCGGGCCGGGTTCCCGCCGCGCTGAACAACATCGTCGGCCTGAAGCCGACGCTGGGCGCGCTGTCGGCCCGCGGCGTGGTGCCGGCGTGCCGCACACTGGACACCATCTCGATCTTCGCCATGACGGTGGCCGACGCCTATGCGGCCTATGAGGCAGCGGCAGGCTACGACGTGAAGGAGGCCTACTCGAAGGACATCGCCGTATCGCCGCTGACCGATGCCCCCGAAGGCCTGACCATCGGCATTCCGGATGCAAGAACCATCGAGTTCTTTGGCGACACGGTGCAGCAGGCCTCGTTCGAGGACGCCGTGGCCACGCTGCGCGCGGCCGGTCACACGATCGTCGAGGTGGATTTCACGCCGTTCTACGACGTCGCCACGATGCTCTACAACGGCGCCTGGGTCGCCGAACGCTACACGGTGATCGAGGATCTTCTGAAAACCGACCCGGAGGCCATCCATCCGGTGACCCGGCAGGTGATCTGCAAGGCGGAAGGGCTGACGGCCGCCGACGCCTTCCGCGGGATCTACCGGCTGGAGGAGCTCAAGCGCGCCGCTGCCCCCGCGCTGGCCTCGCTCGACATGCTCTGCGTGCCGACCATCCCGACGTTCTACACGGTCGAGGACCTGGAGAACGATCCCATCGGTCCGAATTCCAACTTCGGAACCTACACGAATTTCGTCAATCTGATGGACATGTGCGGCATCGCGGTTCCCACTGCGCCGCGCAGCGACGGCCGGCCTGGCAGTGTCACCCTGCTTGCCA
>JBFHII010000094.1:0-8448 GCA_041596535.1 Breoghania sp.
AGAAGAATCGTCAGCCCGTCCCCGTTGAGGCGGGTGATCAGCGCGAACATCTCCTCCACCAGCAGCGGCGAGAGGCCGATGGACGGCTCGTCGAGGATCAGCAGCTCCGGCTCTCCCATCATGCCGCGGCCGATCGCCAGCATCTGCTGCTCGCCGCCCGACAGCGTGCCGGCCTTCTGGTCGAAGCGCTCGCGCAACCTCGGAAACACATCCTGAACATGATCGAGACTGCGGGCCCGGTTGGACTTGCCGCGGCGATAGGCGCCGAGTTCCAGGTTCTCGCGGATCGTCAGGTTGGGGAAGATGTGCCGGCCCTCAGGCACATGGATCAGGCCGCGATCGACGATCGCCTGCGCGCCCAGACCGTCGATCGCCTCCCCCTTGAAGCGGATCGACCCGCTCCACGGCTTCATCAGGCCCGACAACACGGAACTGAACGTCGTCTTGCCGACGCCGTTCGACCCCAGCAAGGCGACGATCTCGCCCTGCGCGATGTCGAGATCGACGCCGCGCAGAACTTCCACCGCGCCGTATCCGCCATGCAATGCGCTGACCTCAAGCATCGCTCGCCTCCCGCGACGCGATCCGCGCCGCCATGCCCTTGCCGAGATAGGCCTCGATAACGCGCGGATCGCTGACCACGTCGCGCGGCGCACCCTCGGCGATCAATTCGCCCTGGTTGAGCACCCAGGTGTGTTCCGACAGGCTCATCACCGCCTGCATCACGTGCTCGATCAGCACGATCGTGATGCCGGCTTCGCGGATCGACTGGATCACCGGGATCACGTCGCGGATCTCGGAGGGGTTCAACCCCGCCAGAACCTCGTCGAACAGGATCAGCCTTGGATCGGTCGCCAGGGCGCGGGCCACTTCCAGCCGCTTGCGCCCGGCCACCGTCAGCGAGGCGGCATCCATGTCGAGCCGGTCGCCGAGACCCACCTGCCGGGCCACCGCTTCCGCCTTGGCCAGCGCGTCGCGCCGCGACTTGATGCGCAGGTGCGCGCCGACCGCGATGTTCTCGCGCACACTCTGGCCCGCGAAGGGCTGGACGATCTGGAAGGTGCGGATCATGCCGCGGCGGGCAATGGCGTCCGGCGCCAGTCCCGTGATGTCCTCGCCCTGGAAGAACACTGACCCAGCATCAGGCGTGTGAAAGCCGGTGATCAGCGCGAACAGCGTCGTCTTCCCCGCGCCGTTGGGGCCGATCAGGGAGGTGATCTTGCCCTCGGGCACGCTGAGCGTCACATGGTTGGACGCGTGCACGCCGCCGAACGTCTTGCAGATGTCGCGCACCTCAAGCATGACGCGCCTCCGTGTCGGTGCCGGCCGGGGCATGGCGCCTGCGCTGCAGCTTGCCGATCAGCCCGGCGAAGCCGCGCGGCATGAACAGCACCATGCAGACCAGCAGCACGCCGTAAAGCACCAGCGATATGCCCGGCACGTCGCCGATGATCCAGCGTGTCAGTTCGGAAAGCGTATGCAGGGCCGCCGCACCCAGCAGCGGACCGAACAGCGTACCGATGCCCCCGACGATCGGCACCAGCAGGCTTTCGATCGACACGGCGGCGCCATAGGCGATGTGCGGGTCGAGATAGAGGAAATACTGCGCGTAGAACACGCCGCCGAGCCCGGAGAACAGGCCCGAGAGCATGATCGCGCCCATCTTGACCCGGAAGGCGTTGACGCCAAGCGCGCGCGCCGCGTCCTCGTTGTCGCGCACCGCCATGAGTTGCGCGCCGAAGCGGGAATTGCCGATCCACCAGACGGTGAGACAGGCGGCCAGCGTCATCGCCCAGATCAGCCAGAAGAAGCCGCTCTTGCCGGCGAACTGCAGGTTGGCGGCACCGACATCAAGCGGAATGAGAATGCCGACGCCGGCGCCGGTGAAGCCCAGCGAATTGGACAGGATGCGAAGCACTTCCGCGAAGGCCAGCGTCACCAGGGCGAAATAGGAGCCGCGCAAGCCATAGCGGAAGGTCGAGAAGCCGATGATCGCGGCGATCAGCACGGCCATCGCGCCGCCGGCGACGAGTCCAATCCACGGGTTGACACCGAGCTGGACCTGCAGCACCGCAACCGTATAGGCGCCGGTGCCGAAGAAGGCCGCATGACCGAAGGAGAACTGGCCGCCGTAGCCGCCGAGCATGTTCCACGCCTGGCCGAGCAGCGCTGCGTAGAGCGTCATGATGACGATGTTGAGCCAGGAATCCGTCGCAATGACGAAGGGGGCCGTGCCGATCAGGGCGAAGACCAGGGCGAGAATGGCAAGTTGGCGCATGGAGGTCATACCTTGTGCCCGAGCAGGCCGGTCGGCCGGAAAATCAGCACCCCGATGAAGATGGCGAAGATGCCGATCTGACCCAGGCTTTCGCCCAGGAACAGACCGCCCAGCGCCTCGACGACGCCGATGATCAGGCCGCCGATCAGCGCGCCGACGAACGAGCCCATGCCGCCGAGAACGACGATGGTGAAGGCGATGAGCACGAAGCCGGCCCCGACCTGCGGATTGACATAGTAGCTGGGCAGCAGCAGGCACGCGGCGACACCGAGGCAGGCGATGCCGAGGCCGAAGCTCATGGCGAAGACATGGTTGGCGTCGATGCCGACAAGCTCGGCGCCCTTGCGCTCCTTGGCGAGCGCGCGGATCGCCCGGCCAAGATCCGTCCTGGCCATCACCAACCACAGGATCCCGGCCGTGAGAAACGCGCCGACGAAGGCCACGACCTTCGGCAGCGGCAGGAAGGCGCCAAACAGCTCGACGACCTCGAAGGAATACGGCGTGTCGACAACCCGCGTGTCGGACTTGAAGACGAACAGCGACAGATTCTCGATGATGATCGCCAGGCCGAGGGTCACCAGAAGAATGTTCTCGTCACGGCCATGGCTGGCGCGGCTGATGATGCCGCGCTGCAACGCGTAACCGAGCACGAACATGCCCGGCGGCACGATCAGCAGGGCGACGTAGGGATCGATGCCGAACTGGACGTTGAGGTAGTAGACCGCATAGAGCCCCACCATCAGCAACGCGCCATGCGCGAAATTGATGATGTGCAGCACGCCGTAGATCAGCGTCAGGCCAAGCGCCACCAGCGCGTAGAGCGCACCCGTGGTGAGCCCGTTGAGCACCGAAGGAATGAGAATGGAAAGCTCGATCATGATTGACCCGGGCTGGAAGGAGCCCGGCGGAGCCTTTCGCTCCGCCGGGACGCCTGCGTGTTAGGACGGCATCGGGAAAACGGGCTTTGCCGAAGCGTAAGCCTGCGGGAAGATCACCTCGATGTCGCCGTTCAGCACCTGGGTGTTGACCGGCTGGGCGCCGACGTTCTGCCCGTCGACCATCTCCGTCGGGCCATAGGGCATGTAGGACATGTCCAGCGTCGACGACGCCAGCGCCGCGTTGACCGCCTCCTTGTCGGTAGAACCGGCCCGCTCGATGGCGTCGGCCAGCGCGACGACGGCGTTGTAGGCAAGGAAGACCTCGTAGGTGTAGACCAGCCCCTTGTCCTCGGCCGCCTTCTTGCGCGAAAGCGCCACGTCGGATTTCGGATTGAACCAGTGGTTGCAGTCCATGATGTATTCGGCCGCTTCGGGGAACTCGTGCACGAACTTGTAGTTCGACGCCGCGCCGCCGAGCACCGAATAGATGCCCTTGGCCTCGACGCGCTGCTGGCGCAGCGTGCGGGCGAGCAGCACATACTCGTTGTAGTAGTTTGCCGGGATGATCAGGTCCGGCTTCTTGGCCTTGATCTGCAGCACGATGTTGGTGAAATCGCGCGTCGGGTTGGCGTGCTTGATGACGTCGACAACCTCGATTCCCTTGCCCGGCAGTTCCTTCTGCAGCAGACCCGCCGTCCCCGTACCGAACAGCGATTCCTCGTGGATGATCATCGCCGTCTTGGCCGGTGCGTCGGCCATGCCGTTGATGGCGGCCAGATTGTCGACGGCGAACTTGGCAATGGACCCGTAGCCGGGGCCGAAGCGGAAGGTGTTCGCCAGGCCGCGCTGCACGATCTGGTCGGAGACGCCCACATCAACCACATGCGGCGTGTTGGTCTTGGCCGCTTCCTGCGAGGTCGCCAGCGAGATCGACGAGGCATAGCCGGCGACGATGCCGTCCACGCCCGCTTCCGCCATCTTGGTCACTTCCGCGGCGCCGATGTCGGGCTTGCCCTGGCTGTCGGCGAGCATCGCCTCGATCTTGGCGCCACCGAGCGACTTGATGCCGCCGGCCGCATTGATATCGGCAATGGCCATCATCGCGCCCTCGCGGCACTGGGTGCCGGAAAAGGCAATGAAGCCGGACACCGGATGGATCAGGCCGATCTTGACCGGAGCGGCCTGCGCGCGCAGGACGGCCGGAAACCCGGTAAGGCCAACGCCGAGAGCGGCGGCGCCGGTGGCAAGGAATTCGCGGCGGCGCATGCCGCTCGCGCCAGTGGTATCGGTCATGACAGTCTCCCGTAGCTTTCTGAACTTCGCCTGGTCTTTCCCGGTGTTCCCGCTGTTTTATCCATCACCGACCGGGACCGGCGATGACTTCAAGGTTGCCCACCGCATGCCTTCTTCTTCGCGCACACGGCGCATCGACATTTCAAAGCGGTAGACGTCCGGGCGGTACAACACCCGGAGATACTCGACGGGCCTCTGCGACCCGTCACACACGACACGCCTGACCTCGATCAGCGGCCCGCCTGCAGGGATCGACAGCGCACTGGCGACCTCCGCGTCGGCAATGGTCGCCGAGATCGTCTGGCGGGCGGAGGCCACGTCGACGCCAGCCATTTCCAGAAGGTGAAGCAGCGGCTGGGCGTCGAGATCGTCGCGGTCGAACTGGTGGCCGATTTCAGCCGGCACATAGGTCACCAGGTAGGACATCGGCTCGCCGTCGAGACTGCGCACGCGCACGGCATGCTGCACTTCGGTCCCGGCCTCGATGTCGAGCGCGTGGGCAATGTCCTCGCTGGCGGCGACGTAGCCGAAGGCCAGAACCCGCGCGGTCGTCGAAATGCCCATGAGAGAGATGTTTTCGAGCCATCCCTCGATCGACGAGGTGACGGCGGGCGCCGGCGGGCGCTTGATGACCCGGGTGCCGCGGCCGCGCTCGCGCACCACCAGACCGGCATCCGCGAGTTCGTTGAGCGCGCGCTTGGCGGTGATGCGGGAAACCCGGAACTCGGCGGCCAGTTCCTGTTCTCCGGGGACGCGCTCGCCGGCGGCCAGATCGCCGCCATAGATCCGGTTGCGGAGGATCAGGAAGATCTGGTGATACAGCGGCACGCGGGTGTTGGCATCGAGCCGGCCGTAGGGCCAGCCGCCGCTGCCGTTCTTCGTTTTCGCGTCGTCGTGATCCGCACCAGCCATCGCGTCATCTCTCGGTTGCTGAAATTAATGGTATAAGCTTATATCATTATGTCAATTAGGCTCATGAAACATTTTTTCGTGGAAGGAGAGAAGCCGTGCCGGTGATCCGCGTGACGCTGATTGAAGGATACGACGACGAAACCCGGCGGACGCTGGCGACCCGCCTGACCGACGCCGTCCGCGCGACAATCGCGGCGCCGCTTGACGGCATCACGGTCGCGATCGAGGAAGTGAAGCCTGCGAGCTACATGCGCGGCCGTGTCGCGCGGGTTCCCGGCGCCCCGTTGCCCGGGGCCGCGGATCTGGTGCGGGCATTCCTGCGCGCGATGGAAGCGCGAGACCTTGCGGCGGCGCAACGCTATCTGGCCGATGATTTCCGCATGACGTTCCCCGGCGGGGCCGCCTTCACGACGCTCGACGAACTCGTCGCCTGGGGCGCGCAACGCTATCGATTCGTGACCAAGACGTACGAGGGATTCGACGAGTGTTTCGGCGAGACCGGCATGGTCGTCTACTGCTTCGGAACGCTGTCGGGCGAATGGCCCGACGGCACGTCCTTCTCCGGCATCCGCTTCATCGATCGCTTCGCGGTCGAAGACGGAAAGCTCTCCGAGCAGCGTGTCTGGAATGACCTGGCGGAGAGCCGGGCGACGCCTTGAGCGCCGCGGCTAGTCGGTGAGCACGGCCACGACGGAGGCGCAGTCCCCGGACTTGATCATTCCGGGGAAATGCCGCGCGGCCAGCACGCCCGAGAGTTTTGCGCGGATATCCTGCGGCGCACGGCCGGTGCGGGTGATCGAGTGCACGCGGGCGATGACGTCGCCCTTTTCCACCTTTTCGCCCAAATCGACCATCGTCTCGTAGAGCCCCGCG
The DNA here is from genome assembly GCA_041596535.1 of Breoghania sp. Classification (GTDB taxonomy): domain Bacteria; phylum Pseudomonadota; class Alphaproteobacteria; order Rhizobiales; family Stappiaceae; genus Breoghania. The sequence continues at coordinate 6,235 of JBFHII010000094.1, forward strand.
TCCTCGGAGAACGAAAAGCAATCGACCGACGGCATGTCGAGCCACCGCGTTCGCGTGCGTTCGACCGGTCCGGCGACGATGCCGGCGTGCCGGAGCACGTTGATCACCCCGCGCCGGGCGATGCGCACCGTCTCGGCGCGCGCGGTGCCGCCGCCGCCCAGTTCCGTGGTCACGAAGACCTTGCCCTGCTCCTCGGCCGCGGTGTCGTACATGCCGACCGCGTCGATCTCCAGCATCCGCGCCGAAAAGGGCGCGGAGAACGCCTCCACCGCCGTCATGGCACGGGCCTCCAGTTCCTTGTCCTCGAGCACGTGGGCCGCGCAGAAGGGCAGGAAATCCAGCGTCCGGCCGCCGGAGTGGAAATCCAGCACGATATCGGCCAGCGGCAGCAGGTGACGCTGGAAATAATCGGCGATCTTCTCCGTCACCGTGCCGTCGGGCTTGCCCGGAAACAGCCGGTTCATGTTGCCCTTGTCGACCGGCGAGGTGCGCGTGCCGTGCTGGAAGGCGGGGAAATTCATCGCCGGCACGATGATCACCGTGCCGGTCACCTCTTCCGGCCGCAGCCGCGCCGCCAGGTCGTAGAGCGCCAGCGGCCCCTCGTACTCGTCGCCGTGATTGCCGCCCGACAGCAGCGCCACCGGCCCGGAGCCGTTCTTGATGACGCAGACCGGGATCATCACCGAGCCCCAGGCGGAATCGTCACGGCTGTAGGGCAGACGCAGCAGTCCGTGCTGCACGCCGTCGCGATCGAAATCGACCGTCGGAGAAATCGGGGACGGCCGCAGCATCGGCGCCTGCAGGGTCGGAGTCTCGATGGATGACGGCATGGTCTAGTCCTTCACGAACAGCTGGCGCGGCACGTCTGCAAGGCAGTCGACACCCGTCTCGGTTATCAGGATGGATTCGGTGATCTCGAGGCCCATGGTCTCGAGCCACAGCCCGGTCATGAAATGAAACGTCATGCCGGGCTCGAGCACGGTCCGGTCGCCGGGCCGCAGGCTCATGGTGCGCTCGCCCCAGTCCGGCGGATAGCTCAGGCCGATCGGGTAGCCCGTACGGTTGTCCTTGACGATCCCGTGCTTCTTCAGCACGCCGAAGAAGGCGAGCGCGATGTCCTCGCAGGTGTTGCCGGGTTTCGCTGCCTCGAGTCCCGCCTCCATGCCCTCCAGCGTCGCCTTCTCGGCGTCCAGGAACGCCTGTGTCGGCTTTCCCAGAAAAACGGTGCGCGACAACGGGCAATGGTAGCGGTTGTAGCATCCGGCGATCTCGAAGAAGGTGCCCTCGCCTTCCCGCATCGGCTGGTCATCCCATGGCAGATGCGGCGCCGAGGCGTCCTCGCCCGACGGCAGCAGCGGCACGATGGCCGGATAGTCGCCGCCGATGCGGCCTTGCGGGGTCTCGACGCCACGCAGGCCGGCGTCATAGATCTCCGCCACGAGATCGCATTTGCGCAGCCCCACTTCCACCTTCTCGAGAATGCGCGCATGCATCGCTTCCACGATCCTTGCGGCGTTGCGCATGTACCCGATCTCGGCCGGGCTTTTCACGGCGCGCTGCCAGTTCACCAGCGCGGTTGCGTCGATGAAGCGGGCGTTGGGAAGATGTTTGACGAGCGACGCGAAGGCGGCGGCGGAAAACCAGTAGTTGTCCATCTCCACGCCGATGACGCCCTTGTCCCAGCCGCGCCCGGTCAACACCGTGGAGAGAAAATCCATCGGATGCCGCTCGGTCGATTGCACATAGTTGTCGGGATATCCGACGATGTTGTCATGCGAGAGATAGGCCGTGCGTCTGGCGCCATTGGCGTCCTGGGTGCGGCCGAACCAGACCGGCTCGCCGTCCATGGCAACGACGACCGCCTGGTGCACATAGAACGACCAGCCGTCGTAACCGGTGAGCCACGCCATGTTGGAAGGGTCGCTGACAATCAGCAGCTCGAGCCCCCTGGCCTGCATGGCCTGGCGGGTCTTTGCCAGACGCGCGGAATATTCCTCTCGAGAAAACTTCAATGCCGGACCCGTCATGGGCGTCTTCCTCGTCAATGCGGCACTCCTGCCGCGTGTCAGATCTCGAATATCGTTCCCGCGGACGCAGCTTGAGCCCGGTCGCGCGCAAGCGTCGCGATCGCCGTGTCCTGCACGCCTGTGCCGGTCAGATCCGCCACCGTGACAGCATTGGATGAGGTTCGGCCCGGCTTGAGGCCGGCAATGA
>JBFHII010000095.1:0-8393 GCA_041596535.1 Breoghania sp.
CATGTCGAGGCTGTCCGATGGGACTGACGGTTTACTATGATGGCGACTGTCCGCTGTGCCGGCGGTACACGCAACTGCTGCGGCTCCGCGAATCGGCTGGCGCGGTGACGCTGGTCAGCCTGCGCGATGATTGGGATGCGCGACACCGGTTCGAGCAGGCCGGATACGATCTCGACCAGGGTATGATCGTCGAGACCGGGGGCAGGACCCTGGCCGGTGCCGAGGCGATGAACGCGCTGGCGCTCCTGTCGACGAACTCGACGCTGTTCAACGCCTTGAACCACCGCGTGCTCTCGTCGCGCCTTCTCGCCGCGCTTCTTTATCCCGTGTTCCGGTCCGGACGCTGGCTGGTTCTGTTCTTCATGGGGCGGGAGGGCCTGCAGGCCGACGATCCCGGCACGCGCGCGCATCAGACCATCTTCGGTACCTTCTTTGCGCTGTTCTCGATCTTCCACTTCATGAACTATGCGCTGGAGTATCATCGGTTCCCGCCGGCCCTTGACCAACTCGCGCTGCTGTTGGCGGCCGGCGTGCTGTTCTTCCGGCCGAGCTCGGCCCGTGCCCTGTGGCTGCTTGTTTTCGTAAGCACCGTGAGCACGATCGTTCAGGCCCCGGCGCAGTCGAACCACACGATGGTGCGCAGCGCCGTGCTGCTGGGATACTGGCTGTCGTTCTTCTATGCCATGATCCGTGGCACGCGCTGGTCGGATGTTTTTGCGAATTTCACGCTCGCCGGCCGTGGCGCGCTCCTGGGGATGTATTTCTTCGGAATATTCCACAAGATCAATACCGGGTTCCTGAACCCGGAAACGAGTTGTGCCGTCGCCCTGTGGCGGCTGATGCCGCCCCCCCTTGCCGCGTTTGACACTGGCCTGGTCCACTATGCCGCGATCTACGGGACATTCATCGTGGAAGGCGCGCTCGTCGTCGCGCTCCTGATACCCCGGCTGCGCCACTACGGCATCGTCGGCGGGATCCTGTTCCATCTGCTGCTCGCGATGAGCTCCTACGCGATGTACATCACCTTCACGATGCTCTCGATATCGCTGCATACGCTGTTTCTGAGCAACGACGCCGCCAGCCGCATTCTGGAGTCGCGCGAAATGCGATTCATCAGGACGCGGATGGCGAACCCTGTCTACTGGCTGGCCGGAACGGTCCTGATCCTTCTCATGGTGCTTGCCGCCATCCATGAGCAATATTCTCTGGCGACCGCGCTGGTCCTGCCGATCGTGCTGCCGTTCTGCGCCCTTGTCATTGCCTACGGACGGCCGGATGCGCAGTCAGGACGGCCTGCGCGCCCGGCAATTGCTATCGGCGTACTGGTCACTGCATTGTTCTTCATCAACGGTTTCATGCCGTATTTCGGGCTCAAGTCCGCTCAGGCGGTCAACATGTTCGCCAATCTTCGCCTCGAAGCGGGCGTCAGCAATCACCTGGTTTTTTCAAGCCCGCCAGGGCCTTTCACCTACCTCGACGACGTGGCGACGATCACCGACGCGGGCGGCAGCGACATGCTTGAAGCCTACAAGGAAAAGGGGCTGGCATTCGTCTACTACGATCTTCTCGCCTATCTCGATGTCAATCCCGATCTGATCGTCAGCTTCACGCTCAACGGGCGCGCGTTCGAGAATGTGGGCAAGGCCGATCTGCAAGCGGATATCGATGAAAGGCTTCATCCGGCATGGATACGGAAATGGTTCCACTTCCAGCCGGTGAGCCTGCTTCGCGAGGAACCGTGCACCGTGTAAGGCGCGCGGAAGCGCGGATTGGCGGACGGGAACGGATCGCGGGAGAAAAGGGGCGCCCCGGCATACGAGAACATTGAAAAGGTTCTGGTGCTGAAACAAGAGTGCCGGGAACGCCTGATATGAACTGTAGTACGTAACGTTGCGGATGAATGTGACAATAATCACATTGGTGCGCCTTGCTACCCGGGGCGACGCGCTCACCGCTTCTTCTCACGCCGTGTAAGCCGCGCACAGGCTGCCTCCGCAACGCGAGTTCCCGGCAATCACTCAGTCGCGGAATTCCGCCCGGCCGTGTCATCGCCGGCGGCCGACGACGTGGCATCCAGAACGACCGGACTGGTTTCCCAGGTGTTGACGAGGGATACACAGTCGAAATCGCCGCCACCGCGCAGGTCGGCGAAGGCGTCCGCGTTGCCGCTGTAACCGGCCTGCCACGGCGTCGCCAGCCGGCATTGCAGATCGCCGACTTCGAGAATCGACTGCAGGGCTTCCTCCGGTCCTTCAAATCCCAAAAGGCCGGAGACGCGATGCACGAACGTCCGGCTCGTCTCCGTGAGCACCGCCCACTGGAACGCGGTCCCGCGCCGTTCGACCCGGTCGGCAATGAAGGCCCCTCCGGTATAGGCATTGAGGGCCGCGGTGACTGCCGCCTGGCCGCGCGGCCGCAGCAGGTCCTCGTGCATCAGCAGGATCCGCGTCGGCAGGCCCGACTGCATGCTGCGGATCGCGTCCGCTGCTTCCAGCGCGATGTTGCGGTCGGGCCCAACCCAGCTGTGGAAGCGGAAGTCGTGCTCCGTCCCTGCAACCGTCACCGCACACAGGACAATCGCCTCATCAGCGATATCGGCCTGGGTCAACCCGCCGGGGCCGCAGGGTTCGTCGCCCGGGGGCGCGGTGTCCAAGGGCGCTGGTTGCTGCGGGGGCCGCGCTTCGAGGGCGCGCAGGAACGGAAGATCACGCCGGCCGGCCATGCGCCGAGCGCCGGTGTCATGAAACTCGAACACCAGACCGGGAAAAAAATGGTCATCGAGAACGCGTTCATCGAGAATCTGGCCTGCGACCTGTCCGTGCATCGGACCCGCGGCGCAGGATTGCGGCCGGGTGCTCGGCGGGTTCCCCGCGACGAGAATGTCCGCATCCATCGGCAACGATGGATCCCGATCCTCCGGTTTACGCGCCATGCCACGGGTCTCCCGTCGAGCGCGCGGAGGCGAGGGAGGCAGTCTCCAGCCGCTTGATCCACAGGTCCAGGAGATCGTACTGCCAACGGGTAAGGTGCATGGGCGTGGTGCCGGGACGGAGTGGCGTTGCGGGGATCTTGTCGAAGCTGTTGCCATGCGCCGGCTGGCCGGTCAGCTCATTGGGTGGTGCATTGACCAGACTCCTGAAGTCGCGGGGTGACAGGGCCTGGGCTTCGGAGCCAAGAACGCCGTCGACAAGGGCTTGAATCTCCTCGGTGATCGCTGCCGTCGTCGGCGCTCCGTCCGAACCGGCGTCCGCGTCATGGCACAGCGGCAGCAGCGTGCGGTCTGCCTGGTACGCCCGGTCGCGCAGCAAGTCGGCAAGCGACAGGAGAGGGCGCCGGTCCGGGGTGAAATCCGGAGGTCCGACCAACAACCGGGCGCAGACCCGATGCCTCTTGCCGGCGTAGTCGAAGGAGCATCCGATGATGCCGTCGGACAGATCGTCCAGCAAACCCAGCCGGGCCCTCTGCGGATGACCATCCGGCGCCCTGTCGTCCCTTGATGTGCCGTTTGATGCTGCTGCGCCGGGGTGCGCCGGATCACCGGGCGGAGGCTGGGGCTGCCCGCCGCACCAGTGCGCTTGCGGGTTGAGGATCAGAAACGCATCGCGTCGATCGTCCCGCAGAATGGCCAGATGACGCCATGCGGATGCTGGATGATGGCCCGGCCTGGTGCGCTCGTGTCTTTCCAGCCGTTCAACCAGATCGCTGGGGCCGTAGGTGTGTCCCTGGGGCGGCATGAAGCGCACACGGAAGCCGAACTGCGGATGAGGCCGCGCGGCGCGCAGAGATCCCAGCATGATCGGCCTGTCCGCGCTGACCAGCGGCGGTTCGGCGTTCGAACCATGCTGTGACCAGCCCGGCACCGGATGCGGGCTGGTGTCGCCGGGATCGATGCGGACCCGCGCCGATTGCACGATGTCGCCCCGGCTTTGCGTCGCGTTCCAGGCCCTGCGGTTGCCCAGTTCGATGTCCCACCGCACGCCCGCGTGCCCGTCGGGAAAGTCATCGAGACGAACCGGCCGGCGGATCCGCGCGCCGTCGGCATCCTGTTCCTCGCACCATAATTCGAACCACGGACAGACGGGGCGGAAGGCGAGCTTGCCATCGCTGTTCAGCGCCTTGAAACGCACCGTGCGCGGCGTGAAGCTGAACAAGCCGCCGTCGTCGTCCATGTCGAGCGTCAACGCCGGCCTGATTTCGGGCGCGGCGGGTGCGCCCGTGCGCCGGCGGCCCGCGCCCGTCTCCTGGCGGTGTATCGAGAAATTATCCAGTGGCGCGCGCCCGCTGCCGACCCGCGCGACGGCAAGGGGCGGGCCGATGAAAAAGCACATGATCGTGCTTCGTGTCATGCCATTCCCCCGGATCCGGTCACATGATCTCGTATCGTGGTGCAAGCATCGGACTCCCTCCTGCGCCCGCCTCCATCGGTAGGGACCATCCGCTTGGTCAATCCGCCGCAATGGGCCCCTCGCGCCGGCTCGCAAGCGTGGCGCGGTCGCGACTGCCCTCAAACCCGCAGTCTCCAATCAACTATCGGGTCCGCTCCGAACCGCGTATGTGGCAAATCGCACAGTTCCCGCGTCATGCGCAGGGGTTGGACGGATCGTCGCGGCCGGGCACCTTTGGGCCGCGCCGCATGCTTTTGGTGGTCATGCCGCGCGGCGGATGCTATGCGCCACCGGATGCACGCGGCTGCCGTAAAAGCGACACGGCCAGGCGGGTGCTTGATCCGGGAAACCCGCCCGAGGCCGCGCGCCTTCGAGCAACCTGCGCCGATGCGGCATGGAGACGATCAATGGGCCATTTCGACGCCATCGTGCTTGGCGCGGGCGCTGCCGGGCTGATGTGCGCGATCGAGGCGGGCAAACGCGGCCGGTCGGTTCTGGTTCTTGATCACGCGAAGAAGCCCGCGGAGAAGATCCGCATTTCGGGCGGCGGCCGCTGCAACTTCACCAACGTCAACACGCGGCGCGAGGCGTTTTTGTCCACCAATCCGCGCTTCTGCGTTTCCGCGCTGAAGGGCTACACGCAACACGATTTCATCGCGCTTGTGCGGCGCTATTCCATCGCCTTTCATGAAAAGGCGCTCGGTCAGCTGTTTTGCGACGGTTCGGCGCGCGAAATCATCGCCATGCTGCTCGATGAGTGCGCCGCCGCCGGCGTCCGGATCCAACTGTCGACCAGCATCGGAGCGGTGGAGAAGAGCGCAGCGGGATTTCGCATCGCCACCGACAAGGGCGCGCTGACCTGCGGCAGCCTCGTCGTGGCGACCGGCGGCAAGTCGATCCCCAAAATGGGCGCGACGGGCCTTGCGTATGATCTGGCGCGGCAGTTCGGTCTCAACGTCTTGCCGACCCGCGCGGGGCTGGTGCCGCTGATGGTCCAGGGGGGCTTGCTGGAGATGACGAGTGATCTTTCCGGCGTGTCGGTCGATGCGCGGGTTTCGATCGGCAAGACCCGTTTCGAGGAGGCGCTGCTGTTCACCCATCGCGGGCTATCCGGCCCGTCGATCCTGCAGATCTCCTCCTACTGGCGTGAGGGGCAGGAGGTGCAGATCGACCTCGCGCCGGACCGCGACGTTTTTGCCGAGTTGAAGGCGGCGCGTGGCGAGGGTGGACGGCAGGAACTGCACACAGCCTTGAGCGCGATACTGCCGCGCCGGCTCGCGGAGCGTGTCGCCGCCGACAGCGGGTTCGGCAAGGCGGCGGAAGCCAGCACGGCCAAGAGTGCGCCGCTGCGCCTGGCGGATCTTTCCGACAAGAAGCTGAAAGCCGTGGCCGACGCGGTCAACGCCTGGCGGGTACTGCCCAATGGCACGGAAGGCTATCGCACGGCGGAAGTGACCCTGGGCGGGGTCGATACCGCCGGCCTGTCATCCAAGACGATGCAGGCCAATGACGTGCCGGGGCTGTATTTCATCGGCGAATGCGTCGACGTGACCGGGCATCTCGGCGGTTACAATTTCCAGTGGGCGTGGTCTTCGGGTGCGGCCGCCGGTCGGAGCCTGTAGGCGCGGATCTGCGCCGCCCTTATGCCCGCTTGGCCGCCTGCACCATGTTTTCGAGTTCGCTGAGAAAGCGCGAGCGGTCCTGACGCGTGAAGCCGCGATTGCCGCCCATCATCTCACCGGTTTCGCGCAACTGCTGGTGCAACTCGCGCATGGCCAGCGCCATGCCGATGCTGTCTTCGGTAAACGGCTTGCCGGTGGGGCCGAGCACGCGCGCTCCCTTTTCCATGCAGCGTGCTGCCAGCGGAATGTCGGCGGTGATGGCGACGTCCGCAGCGCCGATATGCTCGGCGATCCAGTCGTCGGCCATGTCAGGTCCGTCGGGAACGATCACGCGTTTCACCAGCGGGCTGTCGTCGAGCCGCATCCACTGGTTGGAGACGAAATGCATGTCCAGTCCGTGCCGCTCGCCGACGCGTACGACCTCATCCTTGACCGGACACGCATCCGCATCGACGAAAATCTCGGTCATGGACACTCCGCCACGGCCGCGCTCATCCCTCGAGTTCCTCGCGCAGCATTTCCAGTTCCAGCCAGCGCTCCTCGGCGGCCGCGAGTTCCGCCGCCAGTGCTTCCAGATCGCCGGAGAGCTTGGCAAACCCCTTCGGGTCGCGCGCATAGAATCCGGGATCGGCAAGCGTTTCCTGGTGCCTGGCAATCTCCGCGTTCAGGTCGTCCATGCGTTTGGGCAGCGTCTTCAATGCGTGACTGTCCTTGAAGGACAGCTTCTGCTTGTCGGGCTTCGTACCCGGCTTTTCAGTGGCCTGCTTTTTCGCGGGCTTTCCTGCCGGCTCGCCTGCATTGCGTGCCGTGACGCCGGAGCCGCGCTGGGCCACCATGTCGGAGTATCCGCCGGCGTATTCGATCCAGCGTCCGTCGCCGTCACTCGCCAGCACCGAGGTTGCCGTGCGGTCGAGGAAATCGCGGTCATGGCTGACCAGGATGACCGTTCCAGGATAATTGGCGATGGTTTCCTGCAGCAGGTCCAGCGTTTCGAGATCCAGATCGTTGGTCGGCTCGTCGAGCACCAGCAGGTTGGAGGGTTGCGCCAGCGCGCGCGCCAGCATCAGCCGGCCGCGCTCGCCACCCGACAGCGCGCTGATCGGCGTCCGGGCCTGCTCGGGCGCGAACAGGAAATCCTTCATGTAGGCGACAACGTGCTTCTGCTGTCCGGCGACCTCCACCATGTCGCCGCGCCCGTCGGTCAGCGCCTCGCTGAGCGTCCAATCCGGGTCGAGGCTGGCGCGGCGCTGGTCGAGCGACACCATCTCGAGATTGGTGCCCAGCTTGACGGTTCCCGTGTCGGGCTCCAGGTCACCCGTCAGCAGGCGCAGCAACGTTGTCTTGCCTGCGCCATTGGGTCCGACGATACCCAGCCTGTCGCCGCGCTGGATGATCATCGTCAGACCGTCGACGATCGTCCGTCCGTCGTAGGCCTTCGAGACGTCCTTGGTCTTGGCGACAAGCCGTCCGGAAGTGGCGCCCTCGGTGACCGTCATCTTGACGTTGCCGGTCACCTTGCGCTGGTTGCGGCGTTCGTTGCGCAGGTCCTGCAGGGCGCGCATGCGACCCTGGTTGCGCTTGCGCCGCGCGGTGACGCCATAGCGCACCCAATGTTCCTCGGCGACGATCTTGCGGTCGAGTTTGTGCCGGTCGAGTTCCTCCTGCTCCAGCACCTCGTCGCGCCAGGTTTCGAAATGCGCGAAGCTCCTCTCCATGCGCCGGGTGATGCCGCGTTCAAGCCACACCGTCGTCTTGGACAGGTTTTCAAGGAACCGGCGGTCATGGCTGATCAGCACCAGTGCGCTGCGCATGCCGCGCAGTTCGTCTTCCAGCCACTCGATGGCCGGAAGATCCAGGTGGTTGGTCGGCTCGTCCAGCAGCAGGATGTCCGGATCCGGCGCCATGGCCCGTGCAAGGGCCGCACGACGCGCTTCGCCACCGGAAAGCGTCGCAGGATCTTCGGTGCCCGAAAGACCCAGTTCATCGAGCAGATAGGCGGCGCGGTAGTGATCATCGCCCGGCATCATGCCGGCTTCCACATAGGCGAGCACCGTGTCGAAGCCCGAGAGATCCGGCTCCTGCGGCAGGTAGCGGATGGTCGTGCCGGGCTGCACGAAGCGCGTGCCGCGATCCGGCTCCACGAGGCCGGCGGCGATCTTCAGGAAGGTCGATTTTCCCGAGCCGTTGCGTCCGACGAGGCAAAGCCGCTCGTTGGCTGAAACGGACAGTTCGGCGCTTTCGAGCAGCGCGGTGCCGCCAAAAGTCAGGCCGATGGTTTGCAAGGTGAGAAGGGGTGGCGCCATGGCATCGGGATGTAGCCGCCGCGCCGCCGGACCGCAAGACCGTCGCAGCTCCGACCGTCAGATTCTTTTCGTGCACATGGCCG
>JBFHII010000096.1:0-8373 GCA_041596535.1 Breoghania sp.
GAACCCCTTTTCGTACACCAGTCCGTCGACCGCATTCTTGAGCCGGTCGCTGTCGCGTTCGTGGACCCGCACGACCACATGCGGCTGACGCCGCAGGGGGCCGAGGCACTCGGAAAGCAGCGCCACCACTTCGCCGAGCGGCTCGCGCGCGATCAAATGAGCCGCGAACCGCCGTGCGGCGAGAAACGCCAACCCAACGGCGTCCTTTTCCAGCCGCGCCTGCTCCGCATCGATGCCCTTCAGCAGGGCCTGCACGGCACCCGTCAACGCTGCCGCTTCCGTCGCGACCCGGTCCGCCTCCTGGTCGACCACCTCGGCACGCCCCTCGGCAAGCCCCTTCTCGCGGCCGCGCCGTTCGGCGTCGGCAAGCAGCTTCTTGTGTTCGCGCACCGTGATCGTCGGTTCGGCGACAACCTCCGGCTCGGCAACTTCCGGTTTTTCCGGGGCCAACAGCTCCCGATTGAACAGGAATCGTGCCGGGGTAGGTCTTGCCGCCATCTTTCGCCCCGCCGCTTGCTCAGTAGACAAGTTCGTCATCACTGCCGTTCTTGGTGATCATGATCTCACCACGCGCCGCAAGATCCTTCGCGACGTTGACCATCTCTGACTGAATTTCATCGATATCGCGCAGCCGCACGGGGCCGAGTGCGTCCATGTCGTCCTGGAGCATCTTGGCGGCGCGTGCGGTCATGTTCGAGAAGAAGAACTCGCGAACGGCCTCGTTCGAACCCTTCAGCGCAATGCCCAACTTGGCCTTGTCGACGTTGCGCAGCAGAGTCTGGACGCTGGCCGCATCCAGTTTCGCCAGGTCGTCGAAGGTGAACATCAGCGTCTTGATCTTCTCCGCCGATTCACGGCTTTCCTCTTCGAGCGCCGACAGGAACCGTGCTTCGGTCTGCCGATCGAAGTTGTTGAAGATATCGGCCATCAGTTCATGGGAATCGCGGCGACTGGTCTGCGACAGGTTGGACATGAACTCGATGCGCAGCGTCTGCTCCATCTTCTCCAGCACGTCCTTCTGCACCGCTTCCATGCGCAGCATGCGGTTGACCACTTCGAGCGCGAATTCCTCGGGCAGGATGGCCAACACCCGCGCCGCATGATCGGCCCGGATCTTCGACAGCACCACCGACACCGTTTGCGGGTACTCGTTCTTGAGATAGTTGGCGAGGACGTTCTCCTGAACGTTCGACAGCTTCTCCCACATGTTGCGTCCGGCCGGGCCGCGGATCTCTTCCATGATATGCGAAACGCGGTCGCTGGGCAGGAAGGAGCCGAGAAGACGCTCGGTGGCGTCCACGTTGCCCGTCAGCGCGCCCTGCGAGGTCAACTTGGTGACAAAGTCGACCATCAGGGCTTCGAGCATTGCCGGCGTGACCGGTCCGAGCTTGGCCAGCGTCGAGGAAATCTGGCGGATCTCGATTTCGTCGAGACGCTCCCAAACCGGCCGGCCGTGCTCCTCGCCCAACGCAAGCAGCAAGACCGCCGCGCGCTCGACGCCGACCAGTTCGCGATCCTCGTGCTCGTTGGAGATGGTCAGGCTTTGTGTTGCCGCGCCCATGGTCCTATGCCGCCTCGTTCAGCCAGCCGCGAATGATCGACACGGCTTCATTGGGATACTCTTCGACGATCTCGCCGATCTGCTTCACCGACTGGGCATGCTCCGAACCGGCGGCCTTCGCATCGCTCAGCCACTGGATTGTCTGCTTCTCCAAGGCGCCGCTCTCGGTTTCGGGCTCAACGGGGATCAGCGAGCCGTCCTCGGTGATCATGGCCTGGTCGCGGGCTTCGGACGTAAGCGCCTCTTTCGTCTCCTCGGGCGCGACAATCTTGCGAACCAGCGGACGGACAACGAAGAGCATCAACAATAGCGCAATCACCAGCAGAACGGCCAATTCGGCAAAATACAGAATGTCGTCCTTGGTAAAGTCGAAAAGCCCGTTGCTGTTCTCCGGGATATCGACGCCCGGCGCATTGGCGAAGCGCAGGTTGACCACCTCGATCTGATCACCCCGATTTTCGTCGTAGCCGACGGCGGAACGAACCAGCGCGCCGATGCGGTCAAGATCGTCCTGGGAGCGCGGCGTATAGACGCGATCACCGTCAGAGTTGGTCTCATACACGCCATCGACGAGCACGGCGATCGAAAGCCGACGGATGCCGCCCGCCTCGACGATCTCGGTCTTCGTCGAATGCGAGATCTCGTAGTTGACGGTTTCCTCTGTGGTGCTCGAGGCGTCGCGATCCCCGGCGCCACCCTGATTGGCATCCGCATTGGGAAGCTGGTTGCCAGCGGTGACGCCGTTCTCGGAGGACTGGCTGGACGAGCTCTCCTCGCGCGACTGGGTCGAACGCACCACCTGGCCATCGGGGTCGAAGATTTCCGAGGTCTCGGTAATGCGGTTGTAGTCGATCTCCGCCGCGATCCGGACCCGGGCGCGGCCCGGCCCCACGATCGACGAAACGATTTCTTCCACCTGGCGGCGCAGCCGCTGCTCGACCGCGACGGTGCGCTCCTGCAGTGAGGTTGCGAGCATGCCGGCAGAGTCGCCCTCCATGCCGCTGGCCAGCAGCTGTCCGGTCTCATCAACGATGGAAACATGCGTCGGGCTCAGCCCTTCAACGGCAGAGGCCACCAGATGCTGGATGGCGCGAACCTGACCCTGATCGAGATGCCCCCGGACCTTCAGAACGATCGAGGCCGTGGGGTCCTCCTTGTCGCGCTGAAACAGCTGCCGCTCGGGCAGCACCAGATGCACCCGCGCCGTCGCCACCTTGCCGATGGCCTGGATGGTGCGCGCCAGCTCGCCCTCGAGCGCCCGCAGATGATTGATGTTCTGGACGAAGCTCGTCGCGCCAAGCGTGTCCGAGCGATCGAAGATCTCATAACCGACGGACCCGCCGGTCGGCAGGCCCTGTTCGGCCAGGCGCATGCGGGTGCGCAGGACGTCAGCCTTCGGGATCAGGATCGCCGCGCCGTCGTTGCGCACCTCGTAGGCGATTCCGAGACTCTCGAGCTGATCAATGATCTGGGAGGAATCCTCGAACGTCAGTTCGGTGTAGAGCGGCGTCATGACTGGCGACGTCACGCGCAGAATGATGACTGTGAAGACCCCGATCAAAATCGCGGCGACGGCGCCCATGGCCCCAAGCCGGGCGGGCCCCAATGCGCGCATGAATTCGAAAAAGCCGTTCACGGTGCGTTTGTCTTCCAATTCAGCGCCACAACGATCGAGCCGTCCGAGAGGGAATGAGGAACGAGGATGGTGGAACCCCTCCCGAACGGCTCGCTAGGCAAAAATTGCCCCCGATATGGTAAACAAGACGTTAACAAACGAATGGATGCGCATTCGCCCCCATGATTTTTCTAGCGTTTTGGCCAATCACCCCTTCACGCCGGCAGGCAATTTCCGCCTATCCCGTTAACCAATGAAATGTGGATTGCGCATGCGCGGTCCAAAATCCGACCGCATGTGACACCGCGTGGCCTGCGGACCTGGTCCCGCACCGACGAATCGGGCGCAGCGGGCATGGACATTTCCGTGCACAAGCAGCCGGGCACGCGAAAAAGCGGGCCCGGAAGACCGGGCCCGCTTTCTCAAAAATCAATCACGCCTTGCCACCCCGAGAGGGGATCGGCGATCAAGACCGATATTGTTGAACCCGCGTTGCGCGCAAGCCCGCAAGACCGTGCCTGTCGATGGAGCTTTGCCACGACAGAAATTCCTCGACTGTCAGAGTGTAACGCTGACATGCTTCGTCAAGGGAAAGCAGCCCGCCACGAACAGCGGCGACCACTTCAGCCTTGCGCCGAATAACCCACCGTTTGGTGGACGTCGGCGGAAGATCGGCAATCGTCAATGGGCTGCCGTCGGGCCCTATTACATATTTGACACGAGAACGAACTTGCTCGGTCATCGTACTCTCACACTAAACGTGACCTCGGTATGGGGAGAGACTAGCCGGTCCGATTTAAAATTTGCCTAAACCCTTGGCAAGAATTCGGTAAGAATTGTCCCTAGTCTGGAAACCTTTCCGACAGTGTGTCCGAAACCGGCAGAAAACGGCGCGCAAACTCCGGCGACAGGCACAAAATGCAGGCCTGAACGGTGGCAACTTTTCGACGATAAACGGGAGGGATCTGGGCTTTTGGCGCCCGGAGCGACATCGCACCGACGGTGAGCGCAATGACCCGGCCATGTCGGCGGCGCACCGCAAGCCGCGGGCAAAAAATACTGGGCGGATGCCGCCCGGTATCGACAAATGAGACAGCTACAGGCGCGGCCGCGGCTTCAGGCGGTAACCGATGTCGGCATGCGGCGCCTGTGATGGCACGCCGACCGGGAGCCGTTCAGACGAGCCGGACGGACCGATTCTCTGTGGCGGCCGACCTTCGGTCTGATGCCGGCCTAAAGCGTCGTGCTGACCGAGTGGATCGACGACAGGGGAACCAGCGCGCCGCCGACCGTGAGGATGGGTTCGGTCCCGCTCAGATCGATGCCGTCGACAATGCCGGACATCTGAGTGTCGACCGACACGGCGCTGCCGCTGGCGTTCTTCGCCGAGATCGATATGGAATAGCTGCCGGACGGCGCGTCGACGCCGCTGGCAGTATGACCATCCCATGCGTAGGTGGACGATCCCGAGGTGATGTCGATGGTCTCGGTCAGCATCACGGCGCCTTGCGCGTTGCGGATCGTGATCTGAGCCGTATCCGCGCCGGACCCTGCCGTGAAGCCCCAAACCGCCTCCCCGTCCGACAGAACGCTCTGAACACCGTCGGCGACCACTTTCGTGCCGAGATAGGAGACGAGGCCCGCCGCGCTCTGGGATTGCACCGACGCGATCAGCTTCTCCAGACTGGCGTTGGTCTGGATCTGCTGCTCGATGGCCGAATATTGCACCAACTGATTGGTGAAATCGTCGGCGTTCATGGGATCAAGCGGATCCTGCACCTTCAGCTGGGTCGTCAGCAGCGTCAGGAACATCTCGTAGTTGGATGACAGCGTCGATGTGTCGGTACTCGCACTGGTCGTCGACGTCGACGTTGAGGAAACACTCGAAACAACCATCATTCAATCTCCACTGTCACTCGGGACCAATGCCCGGCGACCAACGGCCAGGGGTGCTCCGGGAGCCCGCGCAGTCGCGCCGGCCGCCCAATTGACTCACACACGTATATCAAGACCGGCCGCACCACCGCGCGGATAGGCGGCCACCCGCTCGAGAGCGGCTTGCTGATCAACAGGCTGATCGCCGGCGTCGGCAGCATCAGTGAAACCCTGCGTGTCGCGCGCGCCATTGCCGTCATCGGCGAAGGCCTGTCCGCCCTGATCCTTCAGCGAGAAGGACAACCCGCCATCGCTGGCGGTCTTCAGCCCGGCATTTTCCAGTGCCCGTTCCATGCCGCGCTGATCGCGCTGCATCATGTCGAGTGTCTCGGGGCGCTCGACAATCAGATGCGCCCGCACCTGCCCGTCGTCACCGATTTTCAGCCGCACGTCCACGCGACCCAGTTCCGGCGGATCAAGACGGATCTCGAACCGGCTCACGCCACGCTGCGCGTTGCGGGTGATCTCCATCGCCATCAGCGCCATCGGCAGCGTCTGTGCCGGGGCACTGCCGCCGACCGCCGGCGTCACCGTGGCCTGGCCGGATCGGGACATACCCGCCAAGACGGTCTCGAATCCATCGCCGGCATCCATCAAACCATCACCCAGCCCTTCGAGGCCCGGCGCAAGCGTGGCAGCGGCGGCCGTCTGAACAGCCATGGTCGACGAAGCGGTGGGCCCGCCGGCATCCTGCTTGCCCATCGGCGTGGTCAGCTGAGCGCGGGCCGTTCCACCTGCATCGGCGGTCCCATCGCCCGTGTCGCTCGCCGGCTCCCCGAACTGCCCGTCGCCTGCGAGCGACGTCTGCCCGGCAAGATTCTGTCCGGCCAGGTTCTGGCTGGCCATATTCTGCACGCCAGCCTGCGCATTGGCCGCCTGCTGCGCGGCGCCGTTCTGGCCGGAAGCCGGTGTGGCCGTGGCCGCGCGCAACGGCTGCGATGTCTCCACGGGCCGCTTTGCAGCCTCCGTGGCCAATGCGCCATCCATATCGGCCGCCTGCGCAAGGTCGAGCGCCTCGACAGCCGGTGCCTGCGGAGCAGCCTGTGTCTGGGCAACAGGCGCGGCAGCCTGTGTCTGCACGCCCCCTGCCGGTGCGGGCTGCGCCGTCGCAGCCGGTGCGGCGGGCTGAGCGGCGGGAGTCTGGCTTGCCAAGGGAGCGGCCTTCTGCGCAACGGCCGCCTCTCGGCGAAGCGGCAGGACTGGGCCATCCGTTTCATCCGCAGTCGTCGCATCGGCACTCACGGCCGGATCAGAAGAGACAGCTTCAGCAACGGCTTGCCCTGCGGTGCGCGGGGTTGCCGGGACGGACGGCAAAGCGGCTTCCGCAGCTGCTGCCTGGCTGGCACTGCCCTGTCCGGAGCCGCGCTGTCCAGGCACGCCCTGCGCGGTCGCTGCCTCGCTGGTGGCACCCTGCCCGATTCCGGCCTGCGCGCGACCAGCCTGCGCGATGCCAACCTGAGCGATACCGGCCGACGCGGTTGCCGCGACTCCACCGCCTGACGGCGCGCCAGCTGTCACCAATGACGGGTCCAGCGTCCCGGGTTGCGCAGCACCAGCCGGGGCCAGCCCGGCCGCATCCGCCATGCCTGGAAAGAAGCCGGGAGGTGCGACTGTCCCGGAGGCAGCATTCGAGGCAACCGGCGGGCGATCCGCCGCGCCCGCATCCCCGCCGTCGCCGCCCGGAACCGGCGGCACACCGGACTCGCCAAGATTGCCGAGAGTACCAAGACCACCAGAAGCCTCCCCCTGGCTACCCGGAGCGGGGCCAAGAGCAATGTCCGCCATCACGGGAAACATGACCGGAGGCATGGCGGGCGGCGCAACAGCCATTCCATCGGCCACGCCCACAAGCGTCACAGCATCCGCTTCGGTCGTTCCATCGCCCTGCACATCGGTCGAAAGAAGCAATGACGGGTTACCGCCGGCATCCGCACGGACCATCCCGCCATCCACCCCCAGGGCGATTGCGGAGAAATTCAGCACGGGCGCGGCTGTTGCAGAGGCGCCATCCAGCAGTGCCGCCGCGGAGACGCTCATGCCCTCAAGCGCGGTTCCCCCGGCAACCGGGGTGGCCGCCGTGGCGACATCCAGATGACTGGCGAACAGGGACGGAACGCCGGGCAGACCGGAGCCGTCGGCGGAAGAGCCCGCCGCATTCGCCCCACCCAGACCGGCACGAACGGTGCCGCTGGCTGCGCCCGCCAGACTGCCGCCCGCGAGACCGCCGCTCGCCAAACCGCCGCCGGCCAGCCCAAACGCATCTGCCGATATATGCATGTCGAAGATCTGCAAAACCGCCTCGCTCTTTCCAGCCGCCCAACGCGGGCACCATCCGGCACACGAACTCGAACAAGCTGTTGCAAGCGCGGGGCCAACCGCGCGACGCCGCGGAAACGGGGGCATTCCGACGATTTTGGCGCATCACGCACGTAGGGATCCCGTGGCCAACACGGAAAACATTGCCACCCCGGCAAAGCTTGCCGCCCCTTCCCGCCCGGCCGGCCCGCGCCCTGGCGGCATCGGATTGCGCGGAATGCGCGCTCTGGCGGGTGATTGGCCTCACCGGGCTCATCCGCTATAGTCGCAGCGGATCGACCTGCACCATTGTGAAGCCGCATGGTTTCACTTACATGCATGGGAAACATTGCGCGGCCGCACACCAGCGCAGACAACTGCATTGCACATCCATCGGCCCCGGACCGCTGCGCCTCCCGGACCGAAGGTGCACATTCACGGAGTGGCAAGGGATGCTCAACAGCCTGGATTTGCCCGGCCGGCCGGAAGACACGCGCGTCGTCGTCGCCATGTCGGGCGGCGTCGATTCCTCCGTTGTCGCGGGCCTGCTGAAGCGCGAAGGCTACGACGTGGTCGGCGTGACGCTGCAGCTCTACGATCATGGCGAAGCCGTCCACCGCAAGGGCGCCTGCTGCGCCGGCCAGGACATTCACGACGCCCGCCGCGTGGCCGAGACCCTCGGCATCCCGCACTACGTGCTGGATTACGAGGAACGCTTCCGGGAAGCCGTGATCGACCGGTTCGCCGAAAGCTACATCGCCGGCGAAACCCCGATCCCCTGCGTCTCGTGCAATCAGACCGTGAAGTTCCATGACCTTCTGGAAACCGCGAAGACACTGGGCGCTGACGTTCTGGCGACCGGCCACTATGTGCGCAGCCGGCTTGGCGAGAGCGGCGCCCAGCAACTTTTCCGGCCTGTCGATCTGGATCGCGACCAAAGCTATTTCCTGTTCGCCACAACGCCGGA
>JBFHII010000097.1:0-8326 GCA_041596535.1 Breoghania sp.
ACCGGGCCAGCGGGTGATCATCACCGCGGGCGTGCCCTTCGGCACACCGGGCGCAACCAATATGCTGCGCATCGCCTTCGTCGGATCCGACGGACTGGGCGGCATCTGATTGTCAACGATTGTAAGAGCGCAGCCCGCCAGGCGCGGTCAGGGGCGGATCATCGTCGGCTGATCGCCGGCGCGATGCGCTTGGTCCCGGTTCCCGGTGATCCCCGGCACGAAGCGTTGCGCAGAATGGCTCTCCGTGACCGGATACCAGCCTAGAGCCGCCGGCCTTCGGTCTTGGCGGTCAGCGTCTTTTGCGCCTCCACCGCTTTTTCCATGCCCGGATAGATCTCGAGGATACGTTCGTAGGTTGCCAGCGCGGCCTCGTCCTCACCCAGCGACTGCTGAATAGCGGCAAGACCCGCCAGCGCGCCCCAATGGCGTGGTTCGAGCGCCAGCGCCCGTTCAACATCAACCAACGCCTTGCCGATGTCACCGGAGAGGAAATAGGCCGCCGCGCGGCGGTTCCAGCCGGCCACGAAGTCGGGCTTGAAGCGCACCACGGCATCGAGCAGGTCGAGCGCAAGACCCGGTGCCTTGTTCTGGATCGCGCTGTGCGCACGCGCCATCAGCAGATCGACGGTGGGGCTTTCCGAGCGGCTCCACTCGACCTGGATCTGATGCGCTATTCGCGCACGCGCAGCATCGCTCTTGGCGTCGGAAAGCTTCTTGAAAAGACTGTCGAGGTCCGGCCTGGCGTCGGCCGCCTCGCCGGCCTCGTCCGGCTTCTCGGACGGCGTGGCGGGTGCCACAGGCGGCGTAACCGCGGGATCCATCTCGTCGGGGATGCCCTCGCCCACGCCCGGCGGCACAGGCACGACCTGAGCCTCGGCGGAAAGCGCGCCGGAGGAGGAAGCCATCACAAGGCTGCTGCCCGCACACAGGCATATGGCAAACAGAAAAAGCCGCATGCCGACGACTATGAACGCGTCGGCTGCGGCCGTCAAAGGCGCACTATCGCTTACAAAGGCAGATCGGCGCCCGTCGCCGCTCACAATGGTGTGAGCGCGAGCGCCCGACCGGCTCAGCCCTGGCGAGCCTTGAAGCGCGGGTTCTTCTTGTTGATGATGTAAACGCGGCCACGACGACGCACCATGCGGTTCTCGCGATGACGGCCCATCAGCGACTTGAGCGAATTCTTGATCTTCATCGTTTCAGTTCCCGTTCGGGATCTTCATGGTCAAGCCGGGAGCGAACTCCAGGCGCTAAAAGCCGGGCGCACGAAGCACCCTGAAAGTCGCGCGGACGATACGGATGGCGCCAGACCCTGTCAACGGCCGGCAAGGACCGAAAATTCCGTCTGATCTGTCGCCGCAGGTTTTCCGAGAAGTCCGGCATCTCGACCCGGGATCGGATCCCAAAGGATCCGGCCCGGAAAGAGAATGGTGGGCGATACTGGGATTGAACCAGTGACCCCTACGATGTCAACGTAGTGCTCTCCCGCTGAGCTAATCGCCCGAAACTGATCGGTGTGCAACGCCCTGAAGCGCTACGGTGGAGAGCGATATAACGGGGAATTTCGTGACGCGCAAGGCCGGATGTCTGCTTTCTGCTCCGCCTGTGAATTGCGCACGTCCTGTCGGCGCGAAACCACCGAGATCTCCGCTGCGTCAATGTATCACGCAGCCAGCATGCGCTCCACCTCGGCCACCAGATCGCGCAGATGAAACGGCTTGGACAGCACCTTGGCGTCCTTGGGAGCATTGGAATCGGGATTCAGCGCCACCGCCGCAAAGCCGGTAATGAACATCACCTTGAGATCGGGATCCAGCTGCGTCGCCCTGCGGGCGAGCTCGATTCCGTCCATCTCGGGCATCACGATATCGGTCAGCAATAGAGTGAACGGCTCTTCGCGAATCCGCTCATAGGCACTCATGCCGTTGTCGAACGACACAACGTCATAGCCCGCGTTCTGCAGCGCCTTTGCCAGAAAGCGGCGCATATCGTTGTCATCTTCCGCGAGAAGGATGCGCGACATAGTCAAGAACCATCACCATCGTCGTGTGTTGCTGGAAGGGACGTGATTTCCCGGACCCCACACACTCATATGCGGGCAACGGAGTAAACATCCAGTGAAAACGAGACGCCATACGTCACATTCCCAACACTGTGGAC
Organism: Breoghania sp.; assembly: GCA_041596535.1. Classification (GTDB taxonomy): domain Bacteria; phylum Pseudomonadota; class Alphaproteobacteria; order Rhizobiales; family Stappiaceae; genus Breoghania. The sequence goes on from JBFHII010000097.1 coordinate 2,161, forward strand.
ATTGGCAACCAATTGTTGGCAACATCCGACAGGACCATATCGAACTCTCGCGCCAGGCGCACGGCCCACGTGCGGGGCGTTCAGGGGAGCCGACGGCTGTCATCCGTCAAAGGAGACCATCTGCGTGAACGACGTCCCGACGAAAGCCTCAGCCGACAGCTCGATCGAGATCGTGCAAGGGTTTGCTGACAGTTGTCCGTTCGAGGTCCTGGCGCCCGCGCAGCAACGGCTTCCGTTCGTTTTCAATTCGCCGCACAGCGGCCGCTGCTATCCGCAGACCTTCCTGGAGGGATCGAGGCTCGATTCGCTCGCCATCCGCCGCTCGGAAGACGCCTTCGTCGACGACCTATTCCTGTCAGTGGTGCCGCAGGGCGCGCCGCTGATCCGGGCGCTGTTTCCGCGCGCCTATCTGGACGTCAACCGCGAACCCTACGAACTCGATCCCAAGATGTTCAACGGCCGCCTGCCCGCCTACGCGAACATCCGTTCGGTCCGGGTCGCCGGAGGGCTCGGCACCATCGCGCGGATCGTCAGCGAGCGCCAGGAGATCTATCGCAACCGTCTGGATGTCGATGAGGCGCTCGAACGCATCGAGATCATCTACAAGCCCTACCACACCGCCTTGCGCCGCCTGCTCGCAGAAACCCATGTCGCCTTCGGGCATGCGGTGCTCATCGATTGCCACTCGATGCCGTCTGTGGTGCGCGGCCAAGCTCCGTCGCAGCGGCCAGATTTCATCATCGGCGATCGCTACGGCACCAGTTGCTCACAGACGCTGAGCCAGGCGGCTGGCGAGATCCTCACGTCGATGGGCTACAAGGTCGCGCGCAACAAACCCTACGCCGGCGGCTTCATCACGGAGCATTATGGGCGACCCGCGAAAGGGTTGCATGCGTTGCAGCTGGAAATTAACCGCGCGCTCTACATGGACGAGGAGCGCCATAGCCTGCACGACGGCTTTGCGCGCATCGCCAACGACCTGGCCGCCTTTGCCCGACACCTGACCGCCATACCCGATCATGATCTTCCGGCGATCAATATCGCGGCCGAGTGACGGCATCCTCCGCGCCCGCGCCTCCCTGCACGACAAATCCTGCACGCCTGCGGCCTGATCGCGAGGGCATCACGATGAGTGCGGCGCAATCGCCGCATTCTTCACGTTTCGACCCGCGAACAAAAAAAAGGCCGCACTCTTTCGAGGCGGCCTAAGTCTAGGGAGGAAACGCCCAAAGGAGGGCTACGATATGAAACCATATCGCATTGCAATAATATGTCTGTGCGCCGCACAAATGTCAACCAATCGGGATGTGCCGACGCCTCCGTCATTGGTCGAATAATCCCGATGCCCCAGGCCCGAAAAAATATTCGCCGAAAAAAAATAAGCATTTGATTTTAAAGTCAATTTGCCTATTCTGATCAAGCGCTCAGGCCGCCGTTCCCGCCGCACTCCGGCACCGGCCAACCCTTCCATGCAGAATCGACATAACAGCCATGCAATCCGATACAGACTTGATTTCCTTTGCCGATCGCCTTGCCGACGCCGCCGCCGAGGTTGTCCTGCGGCACTTCCGGGACGCGATGGACGTGGACAACAAGCTGTCCGGGGGGTTTGATCCCGTCACCATTGCCGACCGCGGTGCCGAACAGGCCATGCGCGCACTGATCGAGGCGGAATACCCCGATCATGGCATCATCGGCGAGGAGTTCGGCAGCGTGCGGACGGACGCGGAATATGTCTGGGTCCTCGATCCCATCGACGGCACGCGTTCCTTCATCTCCGGCGTTCCGCTATGGGGCACGCTGATCGGCCTCACCCGCAACGGCCGCCCCGTCGCCGGGATGATGGCCCAGCCCTACATCGGCGAACGCTTCGCCGGCGACGGCAAGCGGGCCTGGTACAAGGGGCCGCAGAAGACACGGGATCTGAAAACCCGCGCCTGCGCCGCCATTTCCGACGCCGTGGTCTTCACCACGACACCGGCGCTGTTCAGCCCCGACGAACGGGCCTGCTACGACCGAATCGAGGAACGGGCGCGGCTGGCGCGCTACGGCACCGATTGCTACGGCTACTGCATGGTTGCGGCGGGCCACGCGGATCTGGTCATCGAGGCCGGATTGCAGGCCTACGATATCGTCGCGCTGGCACCGATCATCGAAGGCGCGGGCGGCGCGGTCACCACGTGGACCGGAGGCTCGATCATGGATGGCGGACGCATTGTCGCCAGCGGTGACAAGCATTTGCATGACATCGTGCTGCGTGACCTGTCGCGCTAGCTAGTCGCTGCCGGTGTCCGAAGAGTATCCCGCGTGCGCCTCGGCGCGTCGGTCAGGAAGACCCGGGAACGAAGGCGTCGAAAGCAGCCCAAAACTGTTCGCGGAAGCGGTTCGCCTCCATCATCAGCTCATGCCGCGCGCCGGGAATTTCCACATAGCCCGCCGCGCGCATGCGTGAAGCCAGTTCCTCGCTCGCACGCGAGCTCACGACCGTATCCGCACCCGCCGCAACAATCAGGAGTGGCACGGAAACCGAGGGCCCGAAATCAAAGCGTGCGAACCGCCGCATGGCCTGACAGCCGGCATTGATCCAGGCGAACGTCGGCGAGCCCGTGGCGAGCGCGGGATGCGCGTCGAGAAGATCTTCGCCGCGGTCGTAGCGATCCCTGTCACTGGTCAGCACATTGGATTCAAACGGCACACGCTTGCGCCTGCTCGGTGTGCCCGGAATCCGGAATGTCCCGAAACCCAGAAACGTCAGCGACAGCGCGAGCGGGCAGACCAGCGGCTCCGCGATGCCCGTGCCTCCGAACCCGATGAAGGGGGAGGAAAGCACCATGCGCTCGAACCGCGTGCGCAACCGTTCCGCCGCCAGCAACGCCACCGCCGCCCCCGTCGAGTGGGCCAGACAGAAATGCGGTGCCGGCCCATCCGGAAACGACACCTCTTCGATCACGGCGTCGAGGTCACGGACGTAGTCATGAAAGCTGTCGACGTAGCCCCTGTGCGGCGTCCTCACCAGTCGGTCGGATCCACCCTGCCCGCGCCAGTCGAAGGTGACGACACAGAAACCTCGCTTGCGCAGGTCTGCGATGGTCTCGAAATATTTCTCGATGAATTCGGCACGGCCCTGCAGCAACGTCACAGTTCCGCGCGCGGGCGAGATCGTCGCCGGAAACCGCGCATAGCGGATCCGCGTGCCGTCGTGGGTGCGCACGAAGCCGGAAACGGCGCCTTCAGGTATCGGATTGTCAGGATGATCGAAAAGATCCATCGCGTCGGGTCCGGCGCATTCGTTGAAATGTATCGCCAACACATAGCGAAGGCTCGACGGCACCACAACAGCGAAGGCGCGCCGCCCACCCCGCAGCCGGGACGGACGACGCGTCTGCATTCACGCCGATCTTGCAATGATCCTTAGCGCGAGAAGCGCGGGCCGCGATCATCCCGGTGACGATACTGGGGCCGATCATAGTGACGGCCGTTGTCACGCCAGCGATACCCGCGATGGCCCACTTCGTGGCGACGGAGAATCTCGCCCGTCCGAGCGTCGACCCGCAACGAGACGCGGTGACCGCGGGGGCTGAATGCCTTCAGGGAATAGACCGCGCCGCGATCCCGTACCCGGGAGAAGCCGTAGTAGCCGCGCCATGCCAGGCGGCGCACGACCTGGCCGCGGCCCAGTCGGCGGTGATGCGGACGCGCATGGCGGCGATCGCGCCGGTCGAACCGATGCCCCGCCTGGACAACCAGCTTCTCTGCCTGCGCAGCCGGGGCGGCGGGTGCCAGCGAACGGGCCTCGGCCTGCGGCACGGCGCCCATGGCGGTAACGGAAACGATCACCGCGGCAATGGTGGTCTTCAGCATGACGGCAGCTCCTTTATGCAATCTGACCCGGGCTCTTCCCGAGCGTTGAAGCCATCATGCCGCCGGGTGCCTGAACGCAGCCGGAAAACGCCATTCAGCTGTGGTTCATGAAATTCCGAAGGCAGCAAACGGATTGATTTCAAGATAACGGGAACCGGCATGGATGTGCCGCGGCCCCCTCTTGAAGGCCGCAAATACCGTTCCCACATATATCGCGCAGACGCCAATCGGGTCTGCTGAACGGCGCGTCGGCCCGGCCATGACGGCGGGCGCAGCGCGGTTCGAAAGCATCGCCGGGGACGGGATGGATCCCGTGTTCCCCGGACAGTCGCAACCACAGTCAGTCGCTCAAAGGAGGACTTTCCAATGCGTCACTTTGATCTTAGCCCGCTCTATCGCTCCACCGTCGGATTTGACCGGATGTTCTCGATGCTCGACAACATCAACGGTGACAGCGCACCGACCTATCCGCCCTACAATATCGAACGCACGGGCGAAGACGCCTACCGGATCACCATGGCGGTGGCCGGCTTTTCCGAGGACGATCTCTCGATCGAGGCCAAGGAATCGGTGCTGACGGTCGTGGGTGAGAAAAGCGAAGAAACCGAAGACAAGAGCTTCCTCTATCGCGGCATCGCCGCGCGCGCCTTCGAGCGCCGCTTCCAGATCGCCGATCACGTGAAGATCCAGGGCGCAAGCCTCGAAAACGGCCTGCTGCACATCGATCTGGTTCGCGAGATTCCGGAAGAGATGAAGCCGCGCAAGATCGAGATCCGGTCTGGCGAGAACAAGCAGATCGAGGCCTCTGCGGCCTAACCGGCCTGACTGGAGGTTCGGGCGCCATCCCTCCCCGGGCGCCCGAGAAAGAGACGCCCCGGCTGCCCCTGCCGGGGCGTCCCTCCCCTGTCCGTACAATCATTCCCGCCGGCATGTCGTCACGACCTGCCGGCGTCCCCTTTTGCGGGCACTACGATTGTCAGCCAGCCAGCACCGCGGCAAAGCTTGAAATATGCTCGTCACGGGTCGCGAAGCTGGTGACCAGGCGAATAAGCTCCTCATCCTCGCCCGGCCGCTGCTCCGGCGCCAGTCCTTCGGACGGCCATTCATAGAAGCTGCCGCCGGCTGCCCTCAGGGCGGCGATCCTTTCCCTTGGCACGATAGCACACAGTACATTGGCCTGCGGCCGCGCCGCCAGCCGCGCATGCGGGATGGCCTCGATGGCATCGGCCAGCAACTGCGCCATGGCATTGGAGTGCCGCGCCAGCTCCAGCCAGTACCCGTCGGCGAGATAGCCGTCGAACTGGGCCGCGATGAAACGGCTCTTGGAGAAAAGCTGCGCGCCGCGCTTGCGCAGCCACGGCATCGCCGCGGCCTTGTCAGGATCGAACATGACCACGGCTTCCGCGCACCAGCAGCCGTTCTTGGTGCCGCCAAACGACAGCATGTCGACGCCCGCCTTCCACGTCATCTCCGCCGGACTCACGCCAAGCGACACCAGCGCATTGGCAAACCGCGCGCCATCCATGTGCAGCGGAATGTCCCGGGTCTCCGCCACGCTCTTGATGGCCCGGATTTCCTCGACCGAATAGACGGTGCCGATCTCGCTCGACTGGGTGATGGTCACCGCCTGGGGCTGGCCATGATGCACGAAACCTTCGTGGAAGGCTGCCAGCGCATCCCTCAGGCCGTCCGGCGTGATCTTGCCACCGGCGCCATGCAGGCCAACCAGCTTGCCGCCGCCGGTAAAGAACTCCGGGGCGCCGCATTCGTCCACCGCCGCATGTGCTTCCGCATGGCAGAAGATGGCGCCACCGGGCCGGTTCGCGGCACTGAGCGCCAGCGCGTTGGCGGCCGTGCCCGTGGCGACGAAGAACACGGCCACGTCACGTTCGAAAATGTCGTTGAACCGGGCTTCGACCCGGCGGGTGAGATCGTCCGCGCCATATGCGGCGGCGAAACCATCGTTGGCAGTGTTCAGCGCGGCCATGACCCGCTCGGAAGCACCCGCCCAATTGTCGCTTGCGAAGTTCATGGCAAAAGCCGTAATCCGCCGCGCAAGCGGACGCAAGAGGGGGCGACCCTAGATCAGCATGCGATGGCGATAGGTCCGCGCCAGCAGCCAATCCACTGACACCAGCCCGGCGCCCCGTATCACCAGATAAAGCAGCGGGAACACCCACAGCAGCCGCTGATCGCTGATGGCGGAATTCTGCACGGCGTCGAAAAACGCCCCGATCGTCTGTGTCTCCACATGATGACCGGTGATATCGACGTAGGTCATCACCGCGATGAAACCGATCATTCC
>JBFHII010000098.1:0-8324 GCA_041596535.1 Breoghania sp.
GATCCGCGCCTTTGGCGCCCCCGCGCGCACCGCTTCCAGCCGCGGCATGTCTTCCGGCGTACCGAGCTTGATTTTCAGCAGTGGCCGGAACGCGTGTTTTTGCGCCGATGCGCGCATGTTCTCCGGCGTGTCGAGCGACAGGGTGAAGGCGGTGATCACCGCTTCGGGCGCGGGCAATCCGGCCAGTTCCCAGACGCGCTTTCCGGCGCGTTTGGCTTCCAGGTCCCACAGCGCGCAGTCCACCGCGTTGCGCGCGGCGCCCGCCGGCAGCACGGCCTGCAGCGACTGCCGGTCGAACGGCCGTGTCAGCCCCTCGATCTCTGCAGTGACGCTGTCCAGCGTCTCGCCATAGCGCGCATAGGGCACGCATTCGCCCCATCCCGAGAATTCACCCTCCGTGATCCGCACGCTCAGCACCTCGGCCTGGGTGCGCGAACCGCGCGAGATGGTGAATACTTCGGCGAGACGGAACGTGTCCCGGGTGACGGTGATTGTCATCGGTCTCTCCAATCCGTGCGCGTGGCCGCGCACGGGACAGGGTCGGTTGGAAAATCGCGGCTCAGATGGCGGCCAGCGCGTCCACCAGACGCCCCGCGCCCTCGCGGAACGGGTCGACGGTCGGCAGTCCGAGACGCGCCTCGATCTCGTCGAGGCAGGCGCGTGCCTCCGCGTCGTCCAGATGCTGGGTATTGACGGAAATGCCGACCACCTGGCAGGCGGGATTGGCAACGCGGGCCAGCGCCAGGCCCATGTCGCGCACCTGCTCCAGGCTCGGCAGCTGGTAATCGGGCAGCCCACGCATATGCGCGCGCGTCGGTTCGTGGCACAGGATCAGCGCATCCGGCTGTCCGCCATGCACCAGGGCCATGGTCACGCCCGAAAAGGAGACGTGGAACAGGCTCCCCTGCCCCTCGATCAGGTCCCAGTGATCCGCGTCGTTGTCCGGCGTCAGCCACTCGATCGACCCGGCCATGAAATCGGCGATCACCGCATCCAGCGGCACGCCGCCGCCGGTGATCAGAATGCCGGTCTGCCCGGTGGCGCGGAAGGTTGCCTTCATGCCGCGGTCGCGCATCTCCGCATCCATCGCCAGCGCGGTGTACATCTTGCCGACCGAACAGTCGGTGCCGATGGCGAGGCAGCGCTTGCCGGTGCGCTTGACGCCGTTGGCGATGGGATATTTCACCGACGGGATGCGCACGTCGTGCAGGGTGCGGCCGAGTTCCTTTGCCTTGGCAACGAGGTCTGCCTCATGCGCCAGCAGATTGTGCAAACCGGAGGCAATGTCGAATCCCTGCTCGAGGGCTGCGTGCAGCACGCTCTTCCAGCTCTCCGAGATCACGCCGCCGCGGTTGGCGACGCCGATCACCAGGGTGCGCGCGCCGGCCGCGTAGGCCTCGGCCAGGTCCATGTCCGGCAGCTTCATGTCGGCCTTGCAGCCGTCCATGCGGAATTGCCCGAGCGCAAATTCCGGACGCCAGTCCTTGATTCCCTGCGCCACTTTCGCGGCCAGTTGATCGGGCGCATCGCCAAGAAACAGCAAATAAGGGGTCACGATCATCGCGCAATACTCGTCTTGCTGGACAGTCTCAGTCCGGCGGCGCCGGACGCGGTGCACCGTGACGGGGTCCGAGAAAAGGCATCGGACGCTGCAGTCGCCGTGTGCGGGATTGGTCGGACGATAGCCGAAAATCTTTCCGGTATCGCGCGCGAATTTAGAGCAACCGTGCGCACGCGTCGAGATGACGCGCACGCGCACCGCATGCCCCTCGCCGCGCGGACACCGCGCCCGCCGGGTCTTCCGCAGCGGCACCCGGCAGCCCCGGCCCCGGTTGTGGCCGCCGTCCCCTGTGGACAAGCCCGATGACGGACCGCGAAGCCTTGCGCGGCACCGGCCCGCGTGCGCGATTTGCACTGTCGCAATCAACCGCCGCATGATGGCCCCGCACGAGGCTCACGCATGGTGGCCGCGATGCCGCAACAACAGCCCGCGCCGCATGGGCCGATGCACTTCACGCCGGGCACGCTCATGGAAGGAAACCGATGACCCGGACCATCTACGTCCTGAACGGACCGAATCTCAATCTGCTCGGTCAGCGCGAACCGGAGGTCTACGGCCACGAGACGCTCGCCGATGTCGAGGCCGCGTGCCGCCGCGTCGGGACCGAGTTCGACCTGGACATCCGCTTTCACCAGAGCAACGCCGAACACGAAATCATCGAGTGGATTCACGAGGCGCGCACCGCCGCCTCCGGCATCGTGATCAACCCCGCCGCCTTCACCCACACGTCCGTCGCCATCCTCGACGCGCTGAACGCCTGTGACTGTCCGGTCCTCGAGGTGCACATCAGCAACGTGCACAAGCGCGAGGCCTTCCGGCACCATTCCTATGTCTCGCATCGCGCCGACGGCGTGATCGCCGGATTTGGCACCGAAGGCTACACGCTGGCCCTGCGCCGCCTGGCAAGCCTGCTCGACGCGCCGCTCTGACGGGAGCACGGCACCCGGCAGCAACGCCCCCCGGCGCCGTCCGCGTGGCTCACACCGGCAGCAGCAGCGCCAGGTGGCCCACTGCCAGCGGCACCGGCAGCGACAGCAGCATGCGGGAGCGCACATAGCGCCCGCCCATCACCGGAACCTCCCAGACGATTGTCCGGTTGACGGAAAACAGCAGCCACGCGGTGACAAACGCCATCACCTGCGGCACGCCCGCGTCGGCGGCGAGTGCCGCACCGCCCACCGCATAGGCGACCACCGGCCCTCCGGACACGATTCCCCCGGCCGCCGTGGCGATCAGGATGCCGAGACTGCCCGATCCCGAACCGAGGAACGTGCGGATCGTCTCCGCCGGCAGCAACTCGGCCACGAAGCCGGCGCCGAGGATGCCGATGACCAGCCGCGGCGCGACGAATGTCGCCTCCCGCAGCGCCAGGCGCACGCCATGTCCGAAGGTCCCGTCCTTGCGCCGCGCCGCCATCCCGCCGAGCGCCAGCGTCGCGCCCCACAGGAACACGCTGAAGATGATCAGGGTCATCGGTCGTCTCCCATGCGCACCGACGGCCAGCCCAGCCGGCGCGCGGCCAGCCCCAGCAACAGCGTCAACGGCAGGCACAACGCCATGCGCCAGCCGACGATCGAATGATCGATGAAGGCCATTTCCCACACCACCGCGCGGTTGAAACCCACCAGCAGCCAGCTCGACAGGAAGGCGACCACGGTGCCCGAGTCGGCGCCCGCCCGGCCGAAGCTGACCGCCAGCGGAAACGCCGTCATCGGCCCGCCCGGCACGATGGCGCCCGCGCCGATCGCCAGCAACAGGCCGCGCAGCCCGGAGTTCTCGCCGAACTGCCGCGCGATCACCGCCTGCGGCACCAGCAGCCGCAGCCAGGCGGCCAGCAGCACGGCCGCGACGACCTTCGGCGCGATATCGACCAGCATCTGCGCGTCATCGCCGAGCACCGCGAAGAACCGCTCCGGTCCCTTGAGGATCCACACCGCGGTGCTGGCGCACAGCGCCACCACGACCACGAACACGAAGCCGCCATCGATGCGCCGGCGCTTCAGGGTCTCCGGCCGCCGCGCGGTGCCGGCGTCGGCGATGAGCTGTCCCTCCTCGGCAGCCGGCACGCCAGCGGACGGCTCGGGGGTGTAATCGGTTTTCAAGCCGGCCCTCCATGTTGATGTTGACCGTCAGGACGGGAAATCGGCGCGCAGCGCGCCGCGGGCGAAGGCTCGGAAATCTGTTGCGGATGAACCCGGCGCGGGCGCGCCGGTCGCGGGACGGCATTGAAGCCGCGTCAGGTAACCTGACGCGGGGCAATCAGGGCAATGAGGATGTACATCAGGAACGGGGTGATCACGATGGAAAACGCCACGCCGCCCCAATAGCCCATCCGCGTGCCGCGCGTCAGCAGGCCGACGAACAGGCACAGGATCAGGTAGACCGTGATGATGAAGGCGAACATGGCAAATCCTTTTGTCCATGCTAGTGCACGGCACGCTGCGTTGGAAACCTCAAAACACACCGGCGCAGCACCCCGCCACAGGGCTGTCTGCCAGTCTGGCGCCCGTCTCCGCGCCGTCTCGGCGCCGTCTAGTTCGCCGCCTGCGCCGCGGCCGGCTGCGATGCCGGCGCCGTCTGCGGATCCGGATCCGGGGGTGTCGCGTTCTGCCGCACGCCGGGCTTGCCGCCGGGCAGCAGGCTCCAAAATGACCAGGTCTCTCCGGGCGGCGCTTGCGACAACCCCTGGGTGCCGACCGGCGCGCTCAGGCCGGCGTTCGGCCCGTCACGCGTCGCGCCATCGGAGTTGCCAGAGGGAGTGCCCCCGCCCGTCCGGCCGGCCCCGGCGATGCTGTTCGTCGTCTCCGGCGCGTCGGGGGAAAGCGAGGAGGAATCGCCGCGCGTATCCGCGGCACTGTCGCTATCGGCGCCCGCGCTGGGTCGCGCGCTTTCCGAATCAGCCGCCTCGGGTTCCCCGTCGGTGCCTTGCGCCGATGGCGGCGGCCCGTCCGGTTGCGGCGTCGCGGAAGTGCTGCCCGGCGCGCGCCGGATGTCGGTGCCCGGCGTGGCCACCCCGCTGCTTGTCGTCTCGGACGGGAACAGGTTCGGCAGCGAACTCCAGTTCTCCCGTGTCAGGCTGCCCGGCGAAACCGGCGCGATGCCCTGCGGCTGAGGCACGCTGGCCACGTCGCTGCCCAGGATCAGCGGCAACTGGTCCTTGCCGGAACCGACGATGACCACCTTCGAGTTGGGCGACTTCGCCAGTTCCACCGTCGCCTCGATGCCGCGCCAGGTGAGCAGGTTGGCGTTCAGCGCCGAGGAGACGACGGAATAGAAGTTGCGGATGCCCACCGCCTCGATCTGCCGCCGGTTGGCCTCCTGGCGCTCGCGTTCCAGCCGGAAGGTATAGGCGGCGGCGGCCTGTTCCTGCGCCAGCTTGTCCTCGATCGCCTTGACGACGACGTCGGGCAGCACGATCTCCCGGATCACCAGCTTGTTGAACTCGATCAGGTCGGCGTATTCGGTGCGCGTGACCAGATCCTCGAGATCCTTGGTCAGCAGCTCGTAGTCGATGGTGTAGAGCTCGTTGGACATGTAGCGCGCGATCGCCTCACGCACCGCGCCCACGGCGATCGGCCGGATCACCCGCTCCTCGTAGTTGAGCCCGATCTTCTGCAGCAGTTGTGCGGCGTGCTCGGGCAGCACCCGGTACAGCGTCGACAGGTAGACCTTGACCTGCATGCCTTCGGCGCTGAGCGCGATCACCGTCTCGTCGCGCCGCCGCACCCGCGTCTCGTAGATGTAGATGCGGTCCCACGGCATCTTCATCGCCAGGCCTTCGCTCACGTAGGAGCCCACCCGGGTGCCGCCCATCAGCCAGCTGTAGCGCACGCCCACGTGGCCCGGCAGAATGGTCACGAAGATGAAGTTCCACAGCACCAGCAGCACGAAGCAGCTGACCAGCAGCACGCCCACCAGCCAGTTCGTGAAGCGGCCGCGGCGCCGCGCGGGCGGTGGCGCGGAGGTGCGGCGGCGCCCATCGTTGCCGCGCCTGCCGCCTCCGCCGTTGCCGCGTCCTCCGCCCTCGCCTGCGGTGCCGCCGTCGACCGTTGCGCCGCCCTTGCCTGAAACGGATGAAGTGCGCCCTGTCATGGTTCGGCTCCTTGCAGCCCGGGCCCGTCGGTCCGGATCGTTAGATCGGCGATGGCGCCGATGTCGTCGGCGTTCGGCGCCGTGATCACGACACACGTGCCGCGCGCGCGCAGCCGTGGCACCAGCACCTCGGCAAACCAGGTGCAGAACGCCCGGTCCTGCCCCGAAAGAATGTCGTCGAAGAGAACCAGCGGCTTGTCCGCCAGCACCGCGCCGGCCACCAGCAGCCGCCGGCGCAGCAGCGGCGACAGCCGCTCGCCGTGAATCTCGCGCCCGGGCCCCAGGATGTCCGGGTCGAGGCCGACCTCGCCAATCAGCGCCTCCAGCGCCGTGTCATTTGCCCCGTCGAGGCCATAGAACCGGTCGAACAGATGCCCGTCCTGAAAAACCGCCGCGCAGCGGCTCTGGTGCGCGGCCCGGGCGACATCGTCGTCCAGCGGTACGCCGTCGACGCTCAGGCTGCCCGACAGCGGCGGATTCAGCCCGCACAGCACCTTCAGAAGCAGCGTCTTGCCGCTGCCGTTGCCGCCGACGATCGCCGTCAGCGTGGCCGGCTTGAGCACCGCCGAGAACCGCGCCCCGCCGCGGCGCACCTGCAGATCGCTGAGCCGCAGTTCATCGAATTCCTCCGCATCCCCCGGCTCGTCGGGATCCGGCTCGACCGGATCCAGCCGCCGCATCAGGAAGTCCAGGTCATCCAGCGCCACGTTGGCGCGGCTGAGCACCGGCAGCGCCCGCATCAGCACGTTGACGCTGAGCAGCAGAAACAGCGTCGACAGCACCAGCTTGCCGACTTCCGCCTCCTTGGCGAGATACTGCGGCAGCGCGAACACCATGGCGGCGAGCAGCAGATAGAAGCCGGCATAGGCGAGAATCGTCGCGATCCGCACCTGGCGCGCGGCAAAACTCCGGCGCGCGTGCGATTCCGCCTCCGCCGCGCTCAGGTAGGTGTCCACCAGGTCGTCGCCGATGGCGGAGCCGAAGCGCACTTCCTTGCGGCCGTCGAGCAGTTGCACGAATAGATCGAGATAACGCCTTTCCGCGTCGCGCGCCGCCTCCAGCGCCGGGTCCGCCTCGGCCCGCCTGCGCCGGTACAGGAACACCGTGCCGCCGCCGAAGAACGCCAGCACGGCAAAGGCCAGCGGCGAGACGAACAGCACGTAGACGCCCACCAGCAGCATCAGGGCGCCGGTGATCAGCCCGTAGATGACCTGCGACCCTGCCTCCTCGACCACGGTGGTCACCCGCGTCATGGTCGACAGCAGCCGCGCGCTGCCGATACGCTCGAGCTCGCGCGCATCGGCGAACCGGATGACATGGCTGAAGCGGCGGCGCAGCGTGTCGATGGCGGCTTCCGTGGCCTCCATCGTCATGTCCAGTGCCTTGTACTGGCTCAGCACCATCAGCACGGCGATCAGCATGAACAGCGCCAGCCCGGGAAGGTCCACCGGCGGCGGCTGGCCATTCGCGCCCTGGGTGCCGACCATGGATCCAAGCAGCGCCACCGCGGCCATCGTCGACAGGGTCGCGACGGCGAGCCAGGCAACAAGCTGGCTCCGCCGCAGCGTCCTGTGTCCGAAAATCAGCCGGATGAACGTCACGGAGTGGCCCAATTCCCAGTCTGGAGGTTATGCGGACGAGTGATCCCCCGCGAAAATCGGCACAAATGCCGACGCAATGCCCTTCAATAGGCACTGATTCACGCCGGAAAAGCTATGCGGAATTCTCCTTTACGTAATCCGCGCGCCCGTTGTTCACACCGCATCCCGCCCGCCTACCGCGCGGCGCGCGGCGCCGGTCTTCGCCGCTAGCCATTAAAAACAGCCCGCCTTGGTTTCCGGCGCATGCAGGCGGGCTGACCGGGGAATATGCGGTCAGTCGTGATGAACACGGCACCAAAAGAACATAATTAATGCAATACGTAGGACGTCATACGAATGACGCCGCGCTGCGGTTGTGCTACCGTTACGTGCAAAGATTCTCGACGGCCTGCCGGCATGCAACGGGTGTATTTCCGATAATGTCGGTCCGATATCGGCGCGTTTCTGACTGACCGTCCTCCACGGCAACCGCGTGGAGCGGCGCGTTAACACACCGGCGTGTATGGATTGTGCCGGAACCTTGAAATTGATGGCGACGGGTCGAACGACCGTATCCATCGCCGACACGAATCGCGCTGGAACTGATGTTTCAGGGCATTTGGAAAACAGGATTTGGACCGATGCAGCAACCGAGCCACGCCGCGGAAACGGGCGAAGACATTCACACCGGCGAGCACACCACCGGCGACAGCTACGAGCGCCCCGACGGCATCACCATGTTGGCCAACGGTGCCAAGATCATAGGTGAAGCCGTTCTGCCGGGCGCGAGCCTGCTGGCGGACGGTAAGTTCGTCAACGGCGTCGTGCACACCGCGCTCGGCTTTGGCGCCCGCGCCGCGACCGGTCCGATCGGCTTCGCCGTCGTCGCCGCCGACAGCTACTCCAAGTCGGTCACCGACAAGCACCTGTGGACCCACGTGAGCGACATCGCGACGGATCTGCGCCCGGACGTCGCGGGGAGCGCCCACGCGCTTCCGTTTCGGGACAACTCATACGACGTCGTGGCCGCATTCGAGATCCTGGAACATCTGCCCTTCGACAAATTCGAACGCTCGATCTCGGAAATCGCC
>JBFHII010000099.1:0-8217 GCA_041596535.1 Breoghania sp.
CGCTGCGGGACGAGTCTGGTCCGGTGCTCAAGACCCACTTCCACGCACAGAGAGACGCCCTGTGCGACCGCACCCTGCTGCACGCCCTGCGTCGAACCGGCTGGATGACCGCCAAGGTGATGATCGGAATCCATTACGAGGCCGCGCGGCTGTGGTTCAAGGGACTTCGGATCGAGCCCCGACCGCCGGCGCCCGAGACACCCGTAACCTTCGCCAGGACTCCAAGAGAAGGCTCCTGAACCATGCTTGAAGACCTGACCGTGGACACGGCTGTGCGCCGTCACGTGAATCGCAGTCCGCTCGACCGGATCCTGAAATGGGCCATTCGCCGGTACCTGCGGTGGACTCCCGTGGGATCGATTGTTCTCGCCTTCCCGTCTGGCGAAACATTGCGGTTTGGCCGGCCAGGAGACGAGGCGGAGCCGCTGATCCGATTCCGCAATCATCGCGCCTGTGCTAAGATCATGCGCGGCGGCGCGATCGGATTTGCCGAGGCCTACATGAACGGCGATATCGACTGCGCGGATCTCACCGGATTGTTCCGGTTCTTCCTGCGCAACCGGACGCAATTCGAGCACAACGGCCGCTGGCTGTCCCGGACCAAGGTCCTCGACCGCCTGACCCATCTGATGCGGCGCAATTCGCGCCGCGGCAGCCGCCGCAACATCGCGGAGCACTACGATCTCGGAAACGCGTTCTACAGGCTGTGGCTCGATCCGACGATGCTCTATTCGAGCGGGCTCTATGGAGAGGGCGCAGCCACGCTGGAAGCGGCCCAGACGGCCAAGCTGCAGCGGATACTGGAGTTGCTCGAGCTCTCTGGCGGCGAGACCATCCTGGAGGTGGGTTGCGGCTGGGGCGCTTTCGCACTGGAAGCCGCCGCCAACCGCGGCGCCCGCGTCACGGGTCTCACCCTGTCGCACGAGCAGCTCGCGCACGCGCGCGAGCTGGCCCGCGATGCCCGTCTCGACGGGGCTTGCGATTTCCGCCTCCAGGACTATCGCGACGCGACCGGCACGTTCGACCGGATCGTCTCGATCGAGATGATCGAAGCCGTCGGCGAGGCCTACTGGCCGCAATACTTTCGCGTTCTCCATGACCGGCTGGCGCCGGGCGGCACAGCCGTGATCCAGGCCATCACCATCGACGAGAACCGCTTCGAGCACTACCGCAGCTCGACCGATTTCATCCAGCGCTATGTCTTCCCGGGCGGCATGCTGCCCACGCCCGGCATTATCGAGGAACAGGCTGCTGCCGCCGGCCTGACGCTGGACTTCGGCGAACACTTCGGCCGTTCCTATGCCGCAACCCTGCGGGAATGGGCCAGGCGTTTTGATGCCGCATGGCCGGACATTGCGAAACTGGGCTTCGACGAGCACTTCCGCAGGCGCTGGCGCTACTACCTGGCCTATTGCGAGGCGGGTTTCCTGGAAGGCACGATCGACGTCGGCTTCTACCGCCTGACGAAAGCCGCCTGAGGCACGCCACACATCAGCCTTTCAGCACGAACGTCCTGATCAGCCAGAAATAGAGCGCATCGGGCAGCAGGCGCAGCAGCTTCATCTGCACGGCGAACCCGCGCGGGAAAGCGATCTCGAAGTGTCCGCGCACAAGCCCCGCCAGCATCCGCTCGGCGGCCTCCCTGACCTGCATCAGGCCCGGCATCGGAAACGGGTTGTCGCGCGTCATCGGCGTGTCGACGAATCCGGGGTTCACCACCGAGACCGTGATGCCACGCGGCGCAAGCTCCGTGTTCAGGGTTTCCGCCAGGTTGATCAGCGCGGCCTTGGTCGGCCCGTAGGCGAGCGAGCGTGGCAATCCGCGATAGCCGGCGACAGACGCGACGATGGCGATATGCCCGCATCCGCGCGCCAGCATGCGCGGCAGCAGGACATCGAGCGCATTCATCACGCCCATGAGGTTGACCTCCACGCCGGTGCGGATCGCGGCGAGATCGAATGCATCGACGCTCATCAGCGACCAGGCACCGGCGTTCAGCACGGCCAGGTCGATCTCGCCGCAGCGGTCCTCGATCTCGGTCACGCAGGCGGACACCGCTTCGGCATCCGTCACGTCCAGGGGATAACTGCGGATGTGCGAGGCCTGCGCGGCGAGCGCGTCCAGCTTGTCCCGAGACCGCGCCGAGACCGCGACGTGGTCAACATGGTCGTCGAGCAGGCATGCCAGTTCCCGGCCGATACCGGAGCTCGCGCCCGTGATCCAGACGGTCTTCCAGGGCGCGCGCGGGTCCCTCACCGGTCTCAGATCCCGACCAGCGGCTGCAACAGCCGGCTGAACAGGCCCTTGAATCGCGTCGGCGCCTCTGTCGCAACGATGCAGATGCACGGCTCGCCCGGGTCCACCTTCGGCTGATGCTCGACGTGTTCGTCGAGGTCCGCGACATCACCCGGCCCGAAACGGCCCAGTTCGTCGCGATAGGCGCCGGAGAGGATCAGGGTAATTTCCGCACCGCCATGACCATGCTCCGGCACGGCCTTTCCGGGCTCGATCTTGAGCATGTAGAAGGCGGAGCGCGTGGGCGTGGTCAGGGCAATCTTGTGACGGCGCACGCCCGGAGCGACGGTTTTCCAGGGGACGTCAGCAAGCGATGACCCGATGTAGCGCTGCAGTGGCGCGGGTACATCCTGGGTTTCGGCGCGCGGCGCTTGGGCCGCACGGATCGGCTCACCCGCACCCTCCCTTTCATCGATGCAGCGCATGATGCGCGCCAGGGCATCGTCCGCAAGCGGGACGGTGTCGCCGTCTTCCAGCAGATGCCCGCCAACGTCCTCGGCGATCCGCAGATCGCGGCGGCACGCCTCGCACATGGCGAGATGCGCCGAGACAATGGCAGAGAACGCCTCGTCCAAATCGCCGCTTGCGTGGCGCAGCAGGGTGTTTTGATCGAGATGATGCAGGATGGTCATTTCAGGACCTCCAGCTTTCCCTTCAGTTTCATATAGGCGAGACGCATGCGGGATTTCACGGTTCCTAGCGGCAGGTCGAGTTTTGCCGCGATTTCGCTTTGGGCCATGTCGTGAATGAAGGCGTATTCGATGATGCGGCGCTGCTCGTCCGGCAGTTCATCCAGGGCCTCCGCGACGCGTTCGGCACGTTGACTGGCGAAGGCTTCGTCCTCTCCGTCGGGTTCCTCGGAGGCCAATTCCAGCCCCTCCAGGTCCCGATAGGGCTGTGATGATGCGCGACGAAGACGATCAATGCGGGCGTTTCGGGCGATGGTGAAGACCCATGTGCTGACCGCCCCGCGGTCGGGGGCGTACAGGGACGCCTTGCGCCAGACCGTCATCATCACGTCCTGGACGAGGTCTTCGGCGAGATCCGGTTGCGCGCCGGCTTTCACCATCACCGATTTCACGCGCGGCCCGAAGTGCTGAAACAGGCACTTGAAAGCTTCGCGGTCTTGCCGTGATGCAACCCGGGCGAGGAGGGTTCGGTGATCGTCCATCGTCAAGCCAGGCACCGCGCAGTCCGGATCATACATTGCTCGTGAGGCCGCCTGCATGTCTGCACCTTTTCACATTCAACACAAGTACGCATCCGGCCGGCGATTGGATCATCGCAATGGACGATAATTTCTTCGATACGGCGCTTCGGCTGCCCAGCGAAGGCCGGAACGCACGGCATCGCGCACGCGCCGGGTGCTTGCGGCGGCATGAGAAATTTACGGACCATGTCGGGGCGATACTGGCGACATGACGCAATCATGCAATTTCGCCGCGCTGTCCGCCGCCATACTGGCCGGCACGAATCCCGCCGCCATGCAGGCAGACGGGCGGACAGAAATGCGGAGCAGCGTCGCCGGCACGGGTGGAGCCGGTCCGGGAAATGCGAGACAATGCCGTCGGCTCGTCCACGGCGACGGGGCCCGGTCAAGGGTCCGCGGTGTCCGCCCGAATGCGCGGCGCTCAAGCACGCACGACGTTGGCACGGTGCTTCCGGCATCATGAGAAGGAATGATCGATGTCCGCATTTCCTGCCAGAGCAAACGCCGTCATCGTCGGTCTGGGCGGGATTGTCGGTGCTTCCGTGGCACATCACCTGATCGAGCGCGGCTGGGACAACATTGTCGGCATCGACAAGTCCGGCATCCCCACCGACATCGGCTCGACGGCGCATGCCTCCGATTTCTGTTTCGCCACCAGTCACGATCTTCTCACGTGCTGGACGACGATGTACTCCATCGATTTCTACGAGAAGCTCGGACACTACTCGCGGATCGGCGGCATCGAGGTCGCGCGCGTCGGAGACGATGCGCGCATGCAGGAACTCAGGCGCCGGGTCGACTCCGGCAAGGCGTTCGGGACCCGCGCCACCATCATCTCCGCGGCCGAGGCCAAGGAAAAATTCCCGCTGCTCGAGGAGGACCTGATCCAGGGCGCGCTGTGGGATCCGGACGCAGGCCTGGTCACGCCGCGCTCGCAGACCGTCGTGGGCAAGCTCGTCGACGAGGCCGAGGCCTCGGGCAAACTGACGATGTTCGCCAACACCTCCGCCGAATCTCTCGTCATCGAGAACGGCAGGATCACCGGTGTCGTCACCGGACGCGGCACCATTCATGCCGATCACGTGGTGGTCTGTGCGGGTCTCTGGGGCCGGCTCATCGCCGGCATGGCGGGCGAGGACCTTCCTGTCATGCCGGTGGATCACCCGCTGACCTTCTTCGGTCCCTACGACGAATTCGCCGGCACCGGGCTTGAGATCGGCCGCCCCCTGCTCCGCGACCAGGGCAACTCCGCCTACATGCGCGATACCGGCGATCCCAGGAGCACCGAGGGCGGCCAGATCGAATGGGGCTACTATTACGAGACCAATCCGCGGCTGGTGCATCCGCGCGACATTCTGGAGAAGGACCAGGCCCGGCTGTCGCCCTCCCAGCGCGACCTGGAGCTCGAGGATGTGATCGAGCCGCTCGAGCGCGCCATGGAGCTCACCCCCATCCTCGCCGAGCTCGGCTTCAACGAAAGCCATTCGTTCAACGGCCTGCTGCAGACGTCGATCGACGGCGGCCCCGCAATGGGCGAAAGCCGGACCGTGCGCGGCTTGTGGTACGCGGTCGGCATCTGGGTCAAGGACGGCCCCGGCATGGGCAAGCTGATCGCCGACTGGATGACCGACGGGCGCACCGATATCGACCACCACGGCATCGATTTCGCGCGCTTCAACACCTTCCAGCTCAACGAGAAATACATCCACGGCCGCTGCGAGGAAACCGCGGCAAAGATCTACAATCCGCCGGTGCATCCGCGCGAACCCTTCGCCAGCGGGCGCGGGCTGCGGCGCTCGCCGTTTCATCAGCGCGAGATCGAACTCGGCGGCCATTTCATGGAGCTTGGCGGCTGGGAGCGCGCCCATGGCTACGCCGCCAACGAGCCACTTCTCGAGAAATACGCCGACCGCGTGCCGGTGCGCGAGAACGAATGGGACAACCGCCATTTCTGGCGCGTTTCCAACGCCGAGCAACTGGAACTCAGCGAGAACTGCGGCATCATTAACCTGTCGCACTTCCACATCACCGAGATCGAGGGACCGGACCACCTCGCCCTGCTGGAATGGCTGTGCGTCGCGCGGATCGGCGGTGATTCCACCATCGGCAAGGGCATCTACACCCATTTCCTCGACGACGAGGGCATGGTGCGGGCCGATTTCACCGTCTTGCGGATGACCGACCGCTGCCGCCTGATCAACGGCGCGGATGCGGGGCCGCGCGACTTCCAGTACATGCGCCGCGTCGCCCAGGACAAGGGCCTCGACGCTACCATCACGGATGTGTCGGAGGCCTATGTGACCATCGGCATCTGGGGCCCTAACGCCCGGAAAAACCTGCGAAAAGTGGTGTCAGATCCAGCCACGCTCGAACCCGACGCCTTCCCCTTCGCCGCCATCCGCCCGATCGAGATTGCCGGCAGGTCGGTTACCGCCTTCCGCATTTCCTATGTCGGCGAACAGGGCTGGGAACTGCACATGGCCTATGACGACGGGCTTGCGGTGTGGGATGCGCTTCGTTCGACCGGCGCGATCGCGGTCGGCGTGGAGACCTACGCCAATTCGCGCCGCCTGGAGAAATCCCTGCGCCTGCAGAATGCCGACCTGCACACCCAGTACAACCTGTACGAGGCCGCGCTGGCCCGGCCGAAGGTCAAGCAGGCGGAGTTCCGCGGCAAGGACAAGCACCTGGAATATAAGGCGAAAGAGCACCAGGCGGCGATGCTCTGCACGCTCGTGATGCGTGAGAATACCGACAGCAGCGGCATCGCGCGCTACCCGGTCGGGACTCTGCCCGTGCTCGATCCGGAGACCGGAGAGACGCTGGTCGACGCGCTTGGCCGACGGTCCTACACAACCTCGATCGCCTATGGTCCGAGCATCGGCAGGAACATCGCCCTGGCCTATCTTCCCTGGGAGTACTGCCAGCTCGGACGGACGCTAAGTGTTTCATATTTCGACGAAATTTATCCCGTCGAAGTCGCCGGCGTCGGCTATCAGCCACTCTACGACCCGGACAACCTGAAACCGCGATCCTGATTGGGCGAGGTTCCACGGCGACCCCATCGTCGCCGTGAAACCCCGGCGGCCTCCCCATATGCAGTATTCGGAGAACCCCGCGCCTACCAGGCGTTGTAGGGAAGGAACTTGCCGCTCATCTTGACCTCGATGCGGTCTCCCTTGGGATACGGGATTTTTTCGACGCTCATGTCGAAATCGATGGCGCTCATGATGCCGTCGCCGCCCTTCTCCTGGATCAGCTCCTTCAGGGTGTCGCCATAGACGCCCATGATCTCGTAGAAGCGGTAGATGCACGGATCGGTGGGGATGGTCTGGGGGAATATCTTGGTGGGATATTCGGCCAACACAACCGCCGCTTCCTGCGGCAAACCAAGGTAACCCACGAGCAGATCGGCCTTTTCCCGCGGCAGCGAGTTCATGCCCAGGCACGCCGAGGTGGTGAATACTTCCGACATGCCGATGGCCTCGGCCATGCTTGCCCAGCTCACGCCGGCGGCGCGCTTCTTCTCGAAAATCATCTCGGTGACATCGATCTTCTTCATGACTTCCCTTTCGAAAGTTTCTTCAATTGCTCGAAATTTGCAGCCGTTTTGAGCAAGTTTTGAAACGAATTTGATTCAAATTTGAATCAAATTCGTTGTGGATTTGAGTGCGTCAGACGGCCCGGATCTGACTGGCCGGCGCCTCGTGTTCGGACAGAGCGGGACGGACGGTGACCGGCCTGTTCGGGCCTTTCCCTTCCGAGCCGGACGCGCCCGCCATCTCCTGCGACCGCCGGGCCAGGAACTCGACCAGGTGGTTGCGGATCTTGTAGTAGCCATCGTGGTGGATGATCTCGGCCCGCGCCCGGGGACGCGGGATATCCACCACCACGCTCTCCGCCACCCGGGCATAGGGCCCGTTGCTCATCAGCAGGATGCGGTCGGCGAGCAGGATCGCCTCATCGACATCATGGGTGATCATGAACACCGTCTGGTCGGAGCCCGACCACACCCGGGTGAGCTCGTCCTGGATGGTGCCGCGGGTCAGCGCGTCGAGCGCCCCGAAGGGCTCGTCCAGCAGCAGCAGCTTGGGCTGGATGGCGAACGCCCGGGCGATGGAGACGCGCTGGCGCATGCCGCCGGAAAGCTGGGACGGCTTGCGGTGCTCGGCGCCGCCGGTCAGCCCGACCATCTCCAGGTACTTGGTGGAGTGTTCGAGCACCTGCGCCTTCGACCAGGCCGGGTAGCGCGCCGCGACACCGAAGGTGACGTTCTTCAGCGCCGACAGCCAGGGCAGCAGCGAGTAGTTCTGAAACACCACGCCGCGATCGAGGCTGGGGCCGGAAACCTCCGTCCCGTCCATGGTCACGGCACCGCCGGTGGCGGTGTCGAGACCGGCGAGCACGTTCATGATGGTCGACTTGCCGCAGCCCGAGTGGCCGATGATGCAGACGAATTCGCCCTTCTCGATGTCGAAGTTGACGTCCTCGAACACCGTGAGGGGTTCCCCGCCCTTGGGCGCGGGGAAACGCTTGGTGAGCCCGTCGATCTCCAGAAACGGTTTTTCGGTCATGGGCTTGTCCTATTCCTGATACTGCACGGCGCGCTGCACGCGTGCGAAGATCGCATCCAGCAGCATGCCGACCACGCCGATGACCAGGATCGAGAAGATCACGCTGGTAAGATCCAGGTTGTTCCACTCGTTCCAGAC
>JBFHII010000100.1:0-8162 GCA_041596535.1 Breoghania sp.
GAGGGGTTCCTCGCACGCTATGGCGAGCGGCCCGCGAACCGTGCTTTCGACGGCGACCCGTCGCTGCTGACCGAACTAGACGCGGTGGTCGCCTACTTGCAGTCGCTCGGCACGCTGACCAACGCCCCTTACGAGACTATGGCGGAGGAGGGCAGATGACACATGATCTGCTGGTCTACCTGTCCAAGACCGTCGGGCTGGTCTGGTTGATGGGGTTCTTCGTGATCGTAGTGATCCGCGCCTACAACCCGGCGCGCCGGGCGGCGTATGAGGCCGCGGCGCGCTCGGTCCTTCCGGATCAAGAGGTGGGAGAATGAGCGATCACCATGTCCGCGAGGTGGACCCCGTTACCGGTCACGATACCACCGGCCATGACTGGAACGGCATCAAGGAACTGAACACGCCGTTCCCGAAGCTGGTGATCTGGGCGCTGGTCCTGGCCTTCCTCTATTCCGTGGGCGCCTGGATCCTGCTGCCTGCCTGGCCGGTGGGGCGCGACTATACCCGCGGGCTGCTGGGCCTCGATCAGGGCGCGCAGGCCGTCGCCGGCTATCGCGATCTGGCCGCCGGGCGGCAGGGCTGGCTCGCGCGTTTTGCGGAGGCCGATTTCGCGGCGCTGCGGTCCGATACCACCCTGATGCAGGCCGCAGTGCCCGCCGCGCAGCGGCTGTTCGCGGACAATTGCGCCGTCTGCCATGGAGCCGGCGGCCAGGGCGGGCCCGGATTCCCGGTACTCGCCGACGCCACCTGGCTGTGGAGCGGCGACCCGGAGGAAATCGCCACGACCATCCGGCACGGCATCAACGCCGAGGATCCCGATTCCCGCTACGCCGAAATGCCCGTCTTCGACTGGATGGAGCGGCCCGACCGCGCCGCGCTGGCACGCTTCGTCTCGGGATTGCGCGACGGCACCGCCGATGCGCAGAGCCCGGCTGTGGCGCTGTTCGCCGAGAATTGCGCGGCATGCCACGGCGAAACGGGCGATGGCGGTCTGGAGGTCGGCGCGCCGTCACTGACCGACGCGGCGGTGATCTACGGGCAGGATCCCGGCAGCGTCATGCAGACGCTGTGGCGCGGCCGCAAAGGGGTGATGCCGGCCTGGCAGGGCCGCTTGTCGGAGGCCGAGATCAACCTTCTGGCGCTCTATGTCGCCGGGCTTGGCGAGGGGACGGTGGCGCGATGAGCCGGCTTTCCCAGAAGCGGCTGGCCATTGCCGGCGCCATCGCCGCCGCCCTGCTGTTCATCGCCGCGAATGCACATCTGCTGATGGTGGCGGTGGGTTCGCAACCCGAATGTGCTGCGGCCGCCGGCGCCATGCCGGCCAAACGCGCCTGCTGAAAGGAGACGGGGCATGCTGGAACCACTCCCCACCGTTCGCCGGCCGGTTCGCCCGGCTGCGCCCCATGCACGCGGCCTGCCGGTTTCCGCCGCTTTCGGCTGGCTGCGTGGCGGCTGGCGCGATCTGTGGGCGGCGCCCTGGCCGAGCCTGGCCTATGGGCTGTTCCTGACATTGACCTCCTATGCCGTATTGGCGGCGCTCCACCTCAGCCACCTGCTGTATCTGGCGCTGCCGGCGATCTCGGGCTTTCTGATTCTTGGGCCGTTCCTGGCCATGGGTCTTTACGAAAAGAGCCGGCGTCAGGCTGCCGGCGCGGATCTCGCGCTGACCGGAATGGTGGCCTTTCGCCCCGCCTCGGGCGGGCAACTGGCCTATGCGGGGCTGCTGCTCGGCTTGCTGGTGCTGTTCTGGCTGCGGGCGGCGGATCTGCTTTACGCGCTGTTCTTCGGCCTGACGCCGTTTCCCGGCGCCGCCGACGCTTTGCTCAACGCCTTCACCACGCCGCGGGGATGGGCACTGATCGGAACCGGCACGCTGGTGGGCGGGCTGTTTGCCGCCTTCGCCTTCGCGATCAGCGTGTTTTCGGTGCCGATGCTGGTGTCGCGGCGTACCGACGCGCTGACCGCGATGGGCCTGAGCTTCGTCATGACGCTGCAGAACCTGCGGCCGATGCTGGCCTGGGGCGCGCTTGTCGCGTTGGGGCTGGCGCTGGCGCTGCTGACCGGGTTCCTCGGGCTGATCGTTGTCTTTCCGGTGCTCGGGCACGGCACCTGGCGGGCCTATGCCGCCATCGCCGGAGACGAAGCATGAACCGGGCGCGTCGCTTTCCCGATTACCCACCTGAAACGGAAGGATGATACCATGGCAACCTGGCTGCCGACATTGAAGACCGATACTCCTGAGGCCGGCTATGATCTTGCGGTCAAGATGGCCCGCGTCGCCGTGAAGCTGACCCAGCCCGATGCAGCGGTCCGCGACCGCCTGCGGCCGGAATACGCGGAGAACTCCGACGCGCTGATCGCCGTCAGCCAGGTGGTGGCGACGCATTTCGCGACCGTTGCCGCGGCAAACGGCTATTGGCTGGAAAAATCATGAGCGATGTCGAACGCGACGGGGACGAGTTTGTCGTCGATCTGACGCTGCTGGCCACGGCCTTCGGCCGACCTGCCGAGGACGTCAGAACGCGCATGCGGACGGGACAAATCGCATCGACCTGCGAGGCCGGCCAGGATGCCGATGAAGGCCGCTGGCGGCTTACCTTCCGTGACGAAGATCGCGCGCTGCGGCTGATCGTGGATCGCGACGGCGCGATCCTGGGCAAGAGCAGTTTTCCGGTCGGTCGCCGCGATGCCGCCGGCCGGCCACAGGCACGCCAAAGCGGCTGCCTGGTGGCCCAGTTCCGGAAATCGCGGCAGCGGTAGGCTGCCGCGCCTTGCTCAGAAACGCGGATCGATCGGGGTTTCCATCGGGCTTTTGGTCTCGATGATCTCGGCAACGCCGAGTGCCAGATCCTCGCGAAACCGCGGCGCCATGACCATCACACCGGTCGGCAGCCCGTCGGTCACCCCGGTCGGCACGGCGACGCCCGGCACGCCGATCAGCGCGAAGGCCGTCAGTGTCGACTGCACGCGATAGGACTCGTCGTTGGCCTGCTGGCTCCAGATATCCTCGCCGTGGATGAACTGGGCCCGGGTCGAGACCGGCGTGATCAGCACGGGGTAGTCGGCCAGGAACTGCGACCACTGCCGCATCAGCGTGGCGCGCTTGGTATAGAGCGCGTGGTAGGCGCCCTGGTCGAAGGTCGGCATGCGGTTCATCATGAACTGCATGGCCTGCTGCATCGGCGCGTCGGCCAGTTCCGACACCATCTCGGCGAACACCATGCCGCCTTCGCCCTGGCAGATGTCGTCCCACAGCACCGCCGCTTCGACGATGTCGGGCATGTCGGGATAGCAGACCTCGAACCCGGCGTCCGTCAGGACATCGGCCGTGTGCTGCAGGGCGCCCGCCACGGACGGTTCGACACCGTCGCCGGTCGGATCGCTGCAGATGGCAACCTTGAGCGGGCGCGGCACCGCCGCGTTGGAGACCGGCATCGGAATGGAGAACGGGTCATGCGGGCTGGGCTGGGCCATTGCCTCGAAGGCGATGCGCAGGTCGCGGACACGGCGGGCCAGCGGGCCGGCAACCGCGATGAGCTGCATCGACAGCGGGCGCTCCATCTGCGACGGGTTGTAGTAGGGAATGCGGCCCGGCGTCGGGCGCAGGCCGGCGACGCCTGTACAGAAGGCCGGATAGCGGATCGAACCGCCGTTGTCGCTGCCATGGGCGATGGCGCCCATGCCCGCGGCCAGCGCCGCCGATCCGCCGCCCGTCGAGCCGCCGGGGACATGCTTTTCCGACCAGGGATTGTAGGTGCGTCCGTGCAGGTCGTTCTCGGTCATCCAGCGCAGGCAGAACGGCGGCGTGTTGGTCCGGCCGACGATGATGGCGCCGGCCTTGCGCAGGTTGGCGATCGCGCAATTGTCCTGGTCGGCGATCCGGTCCTTGAAGGCGACGACGCCGCTGCTGTTGGAGCAGCCGGCCTGGTCGGCGTTGAGCTTGGTGGTCACCGGAACGCCGTGCAGCACGCCCAGCGGCTTGCCCGCCCTGCGGTCACGGTCGGCGGCATCCGCAGCGGCGAGCGCCTCCTCCTCGAGAACATGGGCGATCGCGTTGATCTTCGGGTTGACCTCGGCGATCCGGGCGAGGACGGACTCCGTCGCCTCGCGGGCGGAGATTTTTCCGGCCCGGACTCCGGCCGCGACATCGACGGCGTCCCATTTCCATATGTCGGATGGAAGGTTGTTCATGACGTGACTTTTCCTTGCGAAGTCGGCTTCAGCGAGTGGCGAAGCGCTCGGCGACCGAGATGAGCTGGTAGGCGAGAACCGCGACGATGACGCTTGCGGCGGCGCCACTCCAGACGAGGCCGTAGTCGAGCTGCGCGCGCGAGAAGTCGAGCAGGTTGCCGAGCCCGGTGCCGGTGAGCAGCCATTCGGCGATCATCACCCCGAGAAGGGCGCGCGGCGCAACGAGTTTGGCGGCGGCGAAAAGATAGGGTGTCGAATAGGGGATGGAGACGATGAGAAGCCGCTTCAACCTGCTGCCCCCGTAGACCTCCACCACTTCGAGCGCCGCCCGCGGCACCAGCGCAAAGCCCTGCGAGAGCAGCACGAAGGCGGGGAAGAACACGACGATCACCGCCATGGTGACGGCCGCGGAGAGGCTGCGGCCGAAGACCAGCAGCAGGATTGGCGCGATCGCGACGAGCGGCGTGCTCTGCAGCAGCAGGGCAACCGGCATCAGCGCCCGCGACAGGCCCGGCGCCAGGACGGTGAGCGCGGCAAGCACGAAGGCCGCCGCGAGGCCCGCGGCGAAACCGAGCGCGGCCACCGGCACGGTGCTCGCCAGCGCCTTGAACAAGGCGCTTTGGGCCATCGCCGATTCCGGTCCCAGGAATAGATAGTGGAACGATTCCAGCGGTCCCGGCGCGATGATCGGGCTGAGGCCTGTCAGTTCCAGGATGCCCCCCCACAGCAGGAACGGCAGGGCGATGGCGATCGTGGTCAGCACCAACCGGCGGTCCAGCTGCAGGCCGCGCGTGCCCTTGCTGTCGGGCAGGCGCGCCGACATCGTCACCGACACGGAATTGCCGAACATCCGGTGGTTGATCCAGGCCAGGATGCCGAAGCCGCTCATCGCGAGGCCAGCGGCGGCGATGCCGATGCCCCACAGGCGCGGCGCATTCGCCTGGCCGAGCGACCCGAGCAGGAAGGTGCCCAGGCCCCAGCGTTCGCCCGAGCCGAATTCGCCGAGAATGGCGCCCAGGACAGACAAGGAGGCGGCGACTTTCAGACCGGCGAACAGGCTGGGCAAGGCGCTGCGCAGCCGGATGAAACGCAGCTTGGCGCTTTCGCCGCCGCCATAGACCTCGATGAGGTCGCCAAGCCGGGGATCCACGTCGCGAAGCCCGACCAGCGTGGCCGCCATCGTCGGGAAATAGATGATCAGCGCGGCGAGCACGATCTGTGGCATGTCCGCGTCGAGTATCAGCACCAGGACCGGCCCGACGACGATCATCGGAACGGCGAAGAGCGTGACGTTGACGCCGTGAAAGATGTTCTCGACCAGCGGAAAGCGGGCGAACACCAGTGCCGCCAGGATCGCGATCGTGTTGCCGATGACGAAGCCGATCGCGGCGGTGCGCAGCGTCTCGCCGACATGGGCAAGATAGAGATCCCATTCGGCGATGTAGTCGGCGAGGATCGCCGTCGGCGGCGGGAACACCCGTATGCCGTCGACCGGGATATGGCCGACGAGTTCCCATGCGAGCAGCACGGCGAGGGCGATCGCCACCGGGCGCAGGACTTTCACGATCATTGCTGCTTGCCTCCGAAGAGGCTCTCGGCAAGACGGTCGCAGAGTTCATGGAACTCGGGACTCGCCATCAGTTCGGGGGTGCGTGGCCGGGCAAAGGGAATATCGACGATCTCGGCGATGCGGCCGGGTTTGGCGCTCATCACCACGACCTGGTCGGCCAGGAAGACGGCCTCGTCGATCCCGTGGGTGACCAGCATCGTGGTGGTCCGGCGCTGCATCCAGATGCGCTGCAATTCGAGGTTCATCGTCCGCCGCAGGATCTGGTCGAGGGCCCCGAAGGGTTCGTCGAGCAGCAGCACGGAGGGTTGCGTGACCAGCGCGCGGGCGATGGCAACGCGCTGGCGCATGCCGCCGGAAAGCTGGCCGGGCAGCGAGTCCTGGTGGCCGGACAGGCCGACAAGGTCGATCAGCTCCCGGATGTCGGCGTCGGCGCGCTTGACGCTCCGGCCCAGCACCTGCAGCGGCAGGGCGATGTTGTCGTAGACGGACCGCCAGGGCAGCAGGGCCGGGTCCTGGAAGGCGATGCCGAGCTCGCCCTTGGCCCGGAAGACCTTCGGGTCGTCGCCGCGCACGTAGACGGCGCCCAGCGTGGCATCCTCCAGCCCGGCGATCAGCCGCAGCAGCGTGGACTTGCCGCATCCCGACGGGCCGATGATGGCGACGAAGGCGCCGCGCTGCATCTTCAGCGATACGTTGTCGAGCGCGGTCAGCTTGCCCTGGGCGCTGTCGAAGGTCTTGCTGACATGGTCGACGGCGACGTCCGAGGAGCCGGAACCCGAAGGTCCGGCCCCGTCGGCGGCAGTGAGTTTGAGGGGAGTTCGGCTCATAAGGCTTACAGTTCCGCCAGAACGGATGTGTCGAACATGTCCTTGGTGGCCTTGATGCCCAGCAGCTCCAGCGACTTGATGTTCCGCTCGATGTCGTCGTCGCTCATGCTGTACAGCCCGTCGGGATGTTCCATCAGCGAGAGCTGCGTCTCGTTGAAGTAGAGCTCCGCCTCGACGGTGCTGCCGGTGCCCTTGAACCAGGTGTCATGGTAGGCGTGGACGTATTTCGCCGTGTCCTTGAAGTTCTCGTCCCAACCAAGCCGGCTGGCCTGCAGGAAGGCGATCAGGTCGGCCCGTCGGGTCTTCAGCGTTTCCTCGGAGACGGTGATCAGGTCGATGTAGAATTCCAGGCCATGGTCATAGAGCAGGAAGCTGGACGCCTTCTTGCCGGAGGCCTGTTCGACGAGGAACGGGGTTTGCGTGACGAAGTCGACGACGGCGTCGACTTCGCCGTTGATCAGCGCGGTCGGATTGAAGGTGTAGGGAACGATCGTCAGCTCGTCTTCGCTGATGCCGTTCAGCTTCAGGAAGGCCGAGACCGAGGCGCTGCCGAGCGTGGAAACGGCGATCGTCTTGCCGACAAGGTCTTTCGGCCCCTTGATGCCGGTTTCCTCCAGGCTGATGAAGCCCATCGGGCTCTTCTGATACTGCGTGCCGATGATCTTGAAGGGGGCGCCCTTGTCGACGATGGCCTTGGCGGCGGAGTACATGTTGGTCAGGGCGATGTCGGCCTTGCCGGCGAGGAGGGAACCGACCGGGATGAGGTTGGGGCCGCCGGGAATGTAGTTCACCGACAGGCCCTTCTCCTTGTAGATGCCGTTCTCGATCGCGATCATGTAGCCGAGGAATTCGGGGTCGTTCAGCCAGATCGCCTGGAAGTTCAGGACGCTTTCGGCATGGGCCGGGGTGAGGCCGCCGAGACCGGCGGCAGCGGTCAGCGCCCCCGCGCCGAGCAGGCCGCGGTTGAAGTGGCGTCGGGTCATGGAAATGGGCATGGCAATTCCTTGTGGATCTGTTGCATGGCGTGGAGCCGCACGGGCGGGGGATGCCCTTGCGGATGAACAAACGCGGGAAATTTCGCCTGATGGTGCTGGCCGCCCGATGCCGGGTGTTCACGCCTGGGAGACCCATGATGTGAGAGCGTTTCGAGCCAGGGGGAGGCCTGGCTGGATGACGACCATCCACAGTATCGCGCGAGGACATGTGGACCGAGAAATTTCCCGAAGGCCGACCCGATTCTACGGTTGTCGTAGCCAGTGGGGCTTAAAAAGCAAAAAGCGTACCAGATTGCCGGATGCCCGGTTCCTGCGATCCGGCAGGCGCTGTTCTCCTGATTGGACGAATGAGCTGCCTAAGGGATGTCCGTCTTTCGGAAAATGCTGCCTGAATAGGCAAGGGGGCGCCGGAGGACGGTCATCCGCCGGAGCGGGGCCGCTGCGTGGTCACGCGTCGGGCTTTTGTCCGGGAGGATGTCCGCCGAGCGCGTTTCTCAGACGCAGCGACAGCCGGAAAAAGGTTTTGGCGTCTTCCTCGCCAAGCAACTCGCGGATGCTGTCATCCATCGTTGCCCAAAC
>JBFHII010000101.1:0-8159 GCA_041596535.1 Breoghania sp.
CACGATCAACCAGCCACTGCGCGCCATCCTTGTAGATGCCGGGCGAGTAGGCATAGTACTCGTCGGTATCGGCCATCTTGTGGTGCATGCCGGTGTTGATCATCACGATGTCGCCGGGCATGATTTTCGGCGTCGCGTTTTCCAGATCCTCGGCGGTGATGACTTCCCACTTGCCCTTCGGGATCGACACCGCAACGCCGGTGCCGAAGAACCGGCAGGGATCGTAGCCGGTCAGCGTCGGGGTGTTCTCGGTGACGTGCAGCGGCGCATCCATATGGGTGCCGCGGTGCATGATGCCCTCGAACTCGGTGACGTAGACGCCATCCTTGGCGTGGAACTTCTTGACGCCCACGTTGATGCCCGGGCTGGAGGGCCATTCCGGCATTCCGTGACCCCAGCGTTGCGACAGGTTGTAGTAGCGCAGACCGTTTCTTGTCTCTGTCTCAGCCATGATGTCCTCTTATTCCTGCTTGCCGGCTTCGATACGGTAGTCGCCCGTGGGATCGCAGATCGCCATCAGACGGACGGGGCACGCGTCCCCTTCCTTCCAGTACCAGGGCAGTGCGTGGATCAGGGCGGACTTGTCGAGCATGTCGTCGACATCGCCGCCGACGTTTTCGATGGTCGGGATGCCGGCACCCAGCAGCACCTTGTGCGCGCCGTTCCAGACGGGATGCTCCACCTTCGGGTCGAGCCCCGTGGCATCGCTGTATTTCGCCACCAGGCGGTTCATCAGCGGTCCGCCGCGATGGTTGCCCAGCGAGGTCGCCAGCGGGTGATCGATCTGCGGCGTGTCGATTGCGACCAGGCCGACATCCCGTGACACGAGATACTCGGCCGCCTCGATGGACAGGCCCGGTGCATCGCCGAAATATTCCAGGCTGTCGGAGTAGTTCCGGTGCCAGCCCGTGACGATCACGATCAGCGCGCCGGGGGTGAGGCGATCCGCATGCTTCTCCAGATCCGCCTTGGTCACCAGCTCCCAGCGGTCCTTGGGAACCGACAGGATGCTGCCGTTGCCGAACAGCCGCTCCATGGCGACGTCGCCGACGCCGGCGGCCTTCTGGATCAGGTGCAGCGGCGCATTGAGATGGGTGCCCGAATGCATCACCATCCGCATGCGGTGTGCCATGACGCCGTGCTGGGCATGTTTGACCGAACGGTACATCACGACATCGTCGAAGCCAGGCATCGACGGGGCGCCGTGGCCCCATTCGTGACTGAGTTCGTGGAAAACAAGACCAGTGGCCGCCTCGCGATAGCCGGTCATTGCCATCCTCCTTATGTTTGTTCTCGGGTTGAATTCGTTGGCGGTAATGTGCGCGGAGCCGTTGCTGTGGTCCAATACAATTTGACCTGCTTGGCATAACCGGTATTTATGTCTCCCGCCGCATCCCCGGAAAAACATGTTGGTATTCGCCGATTAGGCGCATCTGGCTGTGATGTGGAGTGCTGGCCATAACAAGAATGCATGCGAAAGGCGCGTGCGAGATGGGTGGACGGAGTTCTTGATGCAATCGCGACTGCTGCACAGCTTCCTGATCGTTGCCGAGCAGGCCAGCATCTCCCGGGCCGCCGAGATGCTGAACGTCAGCCAGCCCGCGCTGACCAAGAGCATCCAGCGGCTCGAGAGCGAATACGGCGTGAAACTGTTCGACCGCATGCCGTCGGGCGTGCGGCTGACCAACTACGGCGAGATCCTGCTGCAGCATGTCAAGGTGATGGACAACGAGTACCGCCACGCCATGTCGCGCATCAAGGAACAGCGCGACGGACGCGGCGGCGCGCTGCGAATCGGCGCCGGGCCGGTGTGGCTGGTGAGCATCCTTCCGCCGCTCATCGCGGAGTTCCAGGTGCGCTGTCCGGGGGTTTCCGTTTCGCTGATCGGCGGGGTCATCGACACGCTGGTGCCGGATCTGATCACCGGGGATCTGGACCTGATCTGCGTGTCACTCGATTTCCCGAACCAGTCCGAGATCGTGAAGCAGCCGCTGTTCAAGACGCATCATGTGCTGGTTGCCAATCCCGGCCATCCGCTGGCCGGCGAGCAGATCGTCGAGCCGGCAATGATCCACACCTATCCGTGGATGGTGCTGAAAAGCGATTATGTCGGCACCGCCCGCATTTCCTCGTTCTTTGCCGCGAACGGACTGCAGCCGCCGCGGATCGCCTTTGAGACGACCTCGATCCACAGCCTGCTGCAGGGGCTGAAAAGCGGCGATCACATCGCGCATATTCCGGCGCAGATGCTGCCCCTGGCCGAGGCGATGGGCTTGCAGCAGATCCATCTGCGACAGACCATCTGGGAAACGACCGCAGGCTATGCCTATCGCACATCGGCGAAACTGTCCGAGCCGATGCGCACCTTCTTCAAGCTGTTGAACGAGATTCCCGTGCCGGCGTGATAGGGGCCGCCGGCCCTATGCCGGATCCTTGACCCCGCTCAGCCGTGTCGCCGCGCGCAACGCCCCGAGCCAGTGGGCGGCGAGGAGGGCCACGGCGACGCCGCAACCCGCGATCGCCACCAGAGGGATCTTGATCAGCACGAGGACCGCCAGCACCAGTCGCAACGCGATCTCGACGGAGGACAGCGCGTGCCTGTCAAAGCGGCTGAGTGCGGTGGCGACAAGATACAGGGCCAGCATCAGCCTGATAAGGATCCAGCACAGCCCGAGAGGATCGATCGTGCCGTCGTATCCCGGCAGATAGGTCTTGGTGCTGCTCAGGCCGCCTTCGAGGGACTGCATGACCTGTGCGGCTTCGATCAGCAGCAGCTCGGGATAGAAGGCGAAGACGAACGGAATGAAGAACATGACGATTCCGATCTTCACCGCGGACATGCCGGTCGCAAGCGGATCGGACTTGGATATCGTCGAGGCCGCGAAGGCCGCGATGGCAACCGGCGGGGTGATCGCGGATGCCGCCGCGAAGTAGAACACGAACATGTGGGCGGCGAAGTTGGACGTGCCGAGCGCCGCGAGCAGCGGTCCGATGATCAGGATGACATTCACATAGGCGGGCAGCGTCGGCATGCCCATGCCGAGGAGCATCGTCGCCACCATTGCCATCACCAAGGCCAGCATCAGGTAGAGCGCGCCGCCGATGACCAGCTCGTGGCCGAAGAGCCGGATCGTCGAGGCGGACTTCAGCCAGTTGAGGATGTCGACCGTCAGGATGCCCGTGAAGTTGGTGTAGGAGAGGCAGACGTCGATGACGGAGACGGCGATAAGCAGCAGGAACAGGTTGGCGATGATCTTTCCCGAATTGGCGAGCGCGCGCAGAACGCGGCTCGGCCGCGCCCGGACCTCCGGGTCGAGAAACAGCAGGCAGACCAGAACCACGACGGCCCAGAATCCGGTCGAATCCGGATCGCCGGCGGCATTCTGGTAGACCTTCAACAGCCATGGCAGCGGTTCGCCCGAGGCCGGGTCATAACCGAAGACATACCCGAAGAAGCCGGTTCCGATGTTGTCCTTGGTGGACAGCAGGAGCACCAGGATCGTCAGGATCGGCCCGGCGATCATGAGAAGGTTCTTCCAGTCCTCCCTGGTAAGCTTCTGTTCGGGGCCGATGTCACCGACCGGCTCGATCCCTTTCCGGCGCGCTTCCAGGACGACGGCGAGAAACACGCTGATGAAATAGGCCAGCGCGGGGATGAAGGCCGCGATGATGACCTGGGAGTAGGGGACGGTCGAAAGGGCGGCGAGCACGAAGGCGGCCACACCCATCACCGGCGGCATGATCTGGCCACCGCTGGAGGCGGCCGATTCCACGCCGCCGGCAAAGCGTCCGCTGAAACCGTTTCGCATCATCATCGGGATGGTGAGCGTGCCGGTGCCGAGGACGTTGACGACGGGGCCGCCGGAAACGGTGCCGAACAGCGCCGAACCGACAATCGCCGCATGGGCGGGGCCGCCGCGCAGCCTGCGCGTGGTCAGGACGGCAAGCTTGATCAGCGAGCGGCCGCCGGCGGAGACGCCGAACAGCGATCCCAGCACGACATAGGGAAAGACCGTGTTGACGGTGATGTCGAGGAACTGGCCGAGAAGGCCGTTGGAATTCTGGGTGATGGCGTTTCGCGCGCCGATGATCGCTGAATCATAGTTGCGCACCCCGTCCACAAGCGTCCCGATCGAGGTGCTCAGGTAACGATTGGAGGTCCAGTCGAAATACCATGCGAGCGAGGACAGGACCGTATAGAGGGCGATCACGATCGCCACCATGACGATGGGAAGTCCCCAGACGCGGATGATGTAGGTGAAGAACACCGTGATCGTGAACAGCAGGAACGGCACGATCCAGATACCCAGCCGGGTCTGGCAGGCGGGCGGATCCTCCGCCGGAGCAACGCCGAACAGGTCAATATACTCCTGAACTCTCGACAGGCTTTCCTGAACGAGCCGGGCGCGTTCGCCATTCATGACGTCGATCAGGCAGACCTGGTCGTTCTCCGCGAGATAGACGAAGGCGACCCCGATGATCGTCGCGAACATGAGAAGGTCGAGGCCCAGGCCGATAAGAAATTTCGGCCGTCTTTCCTCGCGCCACGCCTTGGCAAAAGACGCCTCCAGGAGCGCGATGATCAGCATCAGGCTGAACGTCAGCGGCAAGAAGTAGTCGCCGTCGAACTTGCTCAGGCGCGGAACCCAGGCAAGCCCCGGGATGGACTGGACCAGTTCCAGCAGACCGGGAATGTTCGGCGAGTTGTTCGCCAGGCCAAGGATGACGAGGATGAACGCGAGACAGAGGGTCGTGCGCGCCAGCCAGTCGATGGTGTGTCGGGCCTGCTGCTGATGGGTCATTGTGTGGACGTAGCGCTCTGTGCGTGGCTTTCCGCCGTCGGGAAAACCGCGCGGGCCAGGGGGATGATCCGGAAAGCGGGCTGGAGCCGTGCTCCAGCCCGGTAGACAATGGCTGCGCTAGGGCTTCTGGCAGTCGGCCACCGTGTAGCCGGCTTCTTCCCATGCTTCCACCGCGCCTTCGTGGAACTTCACGCCGGCGCCGCACAGCCGCATCGCGTCTTCATCGATGGTGCCGACCTTCTGTCCCTTCGCGAAGGGAACCTTCTGGTACAAGTTCGGCAGGGTCTCGATGAAGGCGGCGGTCAGCTTCTTCGCCATTTCCCGGGAGAGGTTCTTGTTGGCGAAGATCGCTCCGGCCTCGCCGGCGGTGCGGAACTTGTCATCCTCCGACACGATGGTGACATCGTCGCCGTAGTGATCGTAATCGCTGACGTCCTGCACGACGGGAACCCGCCCCGGTGTCTTCGCAAGACGCTGGAACGCTTCACCCTCGAAAACATCCTTGGGGACGGAGATCAGGTTGATTTTCCCCGCGGCGACCAGCATCGGCATGTTGGCGTCCGGGTTCGTGCCGGGCAGCACCGAGGCGTCGACCGAGCCGTCGAGAAAGATGGTGTTCTGCTGTCCCCAGTCGATCTGGACACCGCGGTAGGATTCGGTCTCCTTGAGGCCGCCGACGGCTTGCAGCAACTGCCGTGCCATCACGAGAGCGCCGCCGCCGGGAGGTCCGTTGTGGACGATCTTGCCGTTGAGGTCGTCCCAGCTCTTGATGCCGGTGGTCGCGAAGGTACGCAGGTAGTAGGTGGCCATGTGGAACGGCACGAGCACGCGCAGGTTCTCCGCGGTCTTTGCGCCGTCGTCCTTGCCGAGCGGTCCGTAAGGGCCGAGACCGCGGCTCATCAGGAAGGCAAGGGCAAGCGGTGCGCCGGTCAGGTCGGTGCTGCCCTGCGCCACCTGCAACAGCGTCCTGGTCAGAACCTGACCGCTCTGCAGCTGAATGGTCGCGATGTCCTTTTCCGCTGCGATTTCCGCTATGTGCTTGGCGCTCGCATCAGCAACGTTGCCGGGCTGGCCGGCGGCCATCGTCAGGGTGACGCCCTGTGCGTGGGCAACCGATGTCCCCGCAGCAAACATCAGCGCGATGATCGACGTTCTGAGTTTCATGCTTTCCTCCACTCCCCGTTGTGATTGCCGTTTCGCAACCCGGCCGGTTCGGTTCCATTCATGTTCCGACCTTCTCACAATGCTTATTTCATAACCCGTGTCCGCTCAGGTTAATTCGGTCTCATTTCCGCCTGGTGGAACATCGGACGGATGCGGTGGTGATCCCGTGCGGAGGCCGATACCGTCCGTGGCGTTCAATTGCACGTTCTGTCGCCGGACGGTGCGGCGGCTTTTTCCTGCCGGCTCCATCACGGGCCGGGCGAGACTGTCGTGCAGCTGTCACGGCCAGGGGGCGGCCGAGACATCACGCGTTTCCAAGGCCCGGAAAAGAATCAGCGAGACCCGATAATGAGAAGGCCCAATTTCCTCCTGATCATGACCGATCAGCATCGCGCGGATCATGTCGGTTGTTACGGCAACACCATCGTCAGGACGCCCAACATCGATGCGATCGCGTCCAGGGGGACGCGGTTCGACAGGTTCTATGTGAACTGTCCGATCTGCATGCCCAACCGCATCGTCATGATGACCGGCCGGATGCCGAGCACCAACGGGTCACGGCACAACGGCATTCCGCTCGATCGCGAAGCGGTGACCTTCGTCGACCTGCTGCGCGCCGACGGATACCGGACCGCGCTCATCGGCAAGTGTCATCTGCAGAACATGACCGACAAGAAGGTTGCGGTGGATGATGCGGGGGAGGCGGGTGCTCTCAAGGCGCCGCCGCCCGAGCTCAGCGATGCGACACGTGAACGCCGGGTCGGGCCGGAATATCAGGCCGAACTGATGAGCCTGTGGGCGGCCGATCCCGAGCGCGAACTGGAGACGCCCTACTACGGGTTCGATCATGTCCGGCTGGCGAACGGGCATGGAGACCAGGTGCACGGCCATTACGACAAGTGGCTGCGCGAGCGCGATCCCGATGGCTTCGACAAGACCGGCTGGCGGGCCGCGCTGCCGGCTCCCGGATTGACCGCTCCCCAGGCCTGGCGCACGGCGCTGCCCGAAGAACTCTATCCGACAAGCTTCGTCGAACAGGAGGTGCGCGAGTATCTCACCGACTATGCCTCCGGCGACCGGGAGCAACCGTTCTTCCTGCATTGCTCGTTCCCCGACCCGCATCATCCCTTCACGCCGCCGGGCCGGTATTTCGACATGTACGACCCGGACACCATCCCGCTGCCGGAGAGCTTTGACAGGATCGGGGAGAACGAGCACCCGTTCCTCAAGGAACTGCGGGAGGCGGCTACGCCGCAGGCGGGCAACGAGGCGGGGCCCCGACCCTTCGTGATGACCGATGAAAAGGCCGCGCGGCAGATCATCGCGCTGACCTACGGCATGATCAGCATGGTGGACGACGCCATCG
The DNA here is from genome assembly GCA_041596535.1 of Breoghania sp. Lineage (GTDB taxonomy): Bacteria > Pseudomonadota > Alphaproteobacteria > Rhizobiales > Stappiaceae > Breoghania. The sequence goes on from JBFHII010000101.1 coordinate 7,333, forward strand.
GCCGGATTCTCGCAACCCTGAAGCAGGCGGGACTGGATGAGGACACCATCGTGGTGTTCACCAGCGATCACGGCGACTTCATGGGCGACCACGGCCTGATGCTGAAGCACGGGCTGCATTACGAAGGCGTGCTGCGGGTTCCGTTCATCTGGTCGGACCCGAAGGCTCCCGGCCGGCAGGAAACCGACCGGCTGGCCGGCACGATCGACATCGGGTCGACGATCTTGGCGCGGGCGGGGCTGGCGCCCCAGAACGGCAACCAGGGCATCGATGTCGTCGGCGAGACGCGGCCCGAGCTGCTGGACGCGCGCCAGGGCATGCTCGTCGAGGAAGACGAACTGGCGGATCACCTGGGGCGCGAGGGCGGCATGCGGACACGCACGCTGGTGACCGAGCGGTACCGCCTGTCGATGTTCGACGGCATGGACTACGGCGAGCTCTTCGACCGGATCGAGGATCCGGATGAAATGCGCAATCTCTGGGGCTCGGAGGTGCACAGGGAGATCCGCTCGGCCATGGTCGAAACCATGCTGCGGGAGACAATCAGGCTTGGCGATACAGCGCCTCGTTCTGTTCACGTTGCATGACCGGGAGGACAAACCATGCGTCACCGTCACGTCGGACTTTGGGAATACAACCGGGGCCGGGCTACCGAGGGCCTGACGATCCTCAGCCCGCTCTACACGAGGGAGACCTATCTCGTCGGCATGAACGGCGAGGTGGTGCATTCGTGGTCGCATCCGCATGTTCCGGGGAACTATGCCTATCTGCTCAAGTCCGGAAACCTGCTTTGGAGCGGGCAAACCCCCGAGGGGCCGTGTCCGGGC
>JBFHII010000102.1:0-8152 GCA_041596535.1 Breoghania sp.
GACGGCGGCGCCTGCGTGCGCCGCCGTCTTTTCAGGATCCGCCGGACATGACCATGATCACACACTCACCCGCCGCCATCCCGGTTCCGCCCAAGGAACTCTCGCGGACCTTGTTCAACTATGCGCTGTGGGCCGCGCTGATCCTGGGATTGCTGTGGAGCTGGGCGCCGGCGGAAATGGGCCGCTTCACCTATCTCTACACAGACGCGGCAAACATGGGCGAATACGCCACGGCGTTTCTGTCGCCTAACTTCCACGAATGGGAATACTATCTCAAGGAAATGGTCCTGACGGTGCAGATCGCGCTGTGGGGTACGGTGCTCGCCGTGATCATCGGCATTCCGTTTGCACTGCTGTCCTCATCCAACATCGCCCCGGTGTGGATCGTGCAGCCGGTGCGCCGGCTGATGGACGCCTGCCGCGCCATCAACGAGCTGGTCTTCGCCGTGCTCTTCGTTGTCGCCGTGGGCCTGGGTCCGTTCGCGGGCGTCATGGCGCTGTTCGTGCACAACACCGGCGTCGTCGCCAAGCTGTTCTCCGAATCGGTCGAGGCCATCGATCCCTATCCGGTCGAGGGCATCCGCGCCACCGGCGCCTCCAAGCTGCAGGAGATCATCTTCGGCGTGGTGCCTCAGGTGCTGCCGCTGTGGATCTCCTTTGCGCTCTATCGCTTCGAGACCAACGTACGCTCGGCAACCGTGCTGGGCATCGTCGGCGCCGGCGGCATCGGACAGATCATGTTCGAATCGATCCGCGGTTTCTACTATGCTGACACGGCCGCGATCCTGATCATCGTCGTGGCGACGGTCGTCATCATCGACCTGCTGTCGCAGCAGCTGCGCAAGCTGGCGATCTGACGCAGCTCGCCCCCTTCATCCTCGCCGGCCCCTCGCGGGCCGGCGCCCGAGCGGACCCCATCCGCGGACTGACAGACCCGATGCGCACTGCCCTGTATTTCACGCCGCGAAGCGACCATCCGCTGCTGCATGCGGCTGTCGACTGGCTTGGCCGCGACGCCTATGGCGCACGCGTGCCCACCAGCCCCGACGCCGTCCAGGCGGGAACCCTGGCAATGGCGGAATGGCAGACGCTCACCGCGTCGCCCCGGCGCTACGGCTTTCACGCCACCCTCAAGGCGCCGTTCCGGCTGGCCCGCGGCAAATCCGTGGCCACGCTCGACGCGGCGCTCTCGGCCTACTGCATGGAAACCGCGCCGGTCCTGCTGCCGGGCCTGACCCTGTCACGGCTGGGGTCCTTCTTTGCGCTGGTGCCCGCCGCACCGTCACCGTATCTGCAGGCCCTTGCCGGCGAAACGGTGCGGACCTTCGAGCCGTTCCGCGCGGAACCGGACGACGCGGACATCGCCCGGCGGGAAAAGCCCGGTCTTACGGAGACCCAGCGGCTCAACATCCGCGCATGGGGCTACCCTTATGTCTTCGAGGACTTCCGCTTCCACATGACGCTCACCGGCCCGGTGCCCGAAGCCGACCAGGCACGCGTCGAGGCGGTGCTGCGGCAGCACTTCCACGATTTCCTCGGCGACGACGGCACCAGCGAGCCACTTGCCATCGACACGCTTGCGCTGTTCGTGGAACGCGAGGCCGGAGCCGATTTCACCATATATTCCGCGCATGACCTGCGCTGCCCGTAACCCGTGCCGCCACCGGCACCCAGTCGAGGCCCGACCGATCCGATGAGTGAGACGATTTTCAGAAACGCCCGGCTGGTGCTTGCCGACACGGTGATCCACGGCGACCTCTGCGTCCGCGACGGCATGATCACGGCGATCGACACCGCGCGCCCCGGCTCCGCGGAGACCATGGACGGCGGGAACATGGAGGGCGACTGGCTGGTTCCCGGTCTTGTCGAGTTGCACACCGACCATCTGGAATCCCATTATGCGCCGCGCCCCGGCGTGCGCTGGAACCCGCTCGCCGCCGTGCAGGCGCATGACGCGCAGATCGCGGCGTCGGGCATCACCACCGTCTTCGACGCCCTGCGCGTCGGCATGGACGAGGACGCCCGCGTCACCTCCGCCGACATGCGGCTGCTGGCCGATGCCATCGAGCATGCCCAACGATCGAACCGCCTGCGCGCGGAGCATTTCATCCACCTGCGCTGCGAGGTCTCTTCGCCCGACGCACTGGAAGGCTTTCATCTGTTTGACGACGATGACCGCGTCAGGCTGGCCTCGCTGATGGACCACACGCCCGGCCAGCGCCAGTTCGTCAGCCTCGAGGCCTACAAGATCTACTATCAGGGCAAGACCGGCATGTCGGACGCCGAGTTCGAGGCCTTCTCCGCCACGCGGATGGCGCTGGCCGGCAAGCATTCCGACGCCAACCGCGCCGCGATCTCCAGCCTGTGCCACGAACGCAACATCGTGCTCGCCAGCCACGACGACGCCACCCGCGCGCATGTCGATGAGGCGGTTGGCGACGGCATCGCGGTCGCCGAGTTCCCCACCACGCTGGAGGCTGCGCGCGCTTCACACACGGCCGGCATGAAGGTGCTGATGGGCGCGCCGAACGTGGTGCGCGGCGGCTCGCATTCCGGCAACGTGGCGGCGCGAGAACTGGCCGAGGCCGGTCTGCTCGATGTCCTGTCGTCCGACTACGTCCCCTCCTCCCTGCTGCAATCCGCCTTCATGCTGGCGGAAACCGTCGAGGGCATCTCGGTCAACGCGGCGATCAACATGGTCACGAGGACCCCCGCGGAGGCCGTCGGGCTCGAAGACCGCGGCATGATCGCCGTGGGACGCCGCGCGGACCTGGTGCAGGTGCGCACCGAGGGCGACGTGCCGCTGATCCGCTCCGTGTGGCGCCAAGGCCGGCGGGTGTCGTGATGACGGGGACAGCGAGGACGAATGACGCCGGGCACGCCCCGGAAAAGCGCGGCACCTTCGTCGGCATCGTCGGCCCCAGCGGCGTCGGCAAGGACAGCCTGCTCGCCTACGCCGCAAGACGGCTCGGCACGGACCCGCGTTTCGTGTTCGTGCGCCGCATCGTCACCCGCGCGGCCAGCGCCGATCTCGAGGACCACGACAGCCTGACGCCCGAGGCCTTCGCGCACGCCGCGCTCGCCGGCCGTTTCGCGCTGCACTGGCAGGCGCACGGCCTGGGTTATGCGCTGCCCGGCAGCCTGCGCGACGATCTCGCGCGAGGCCGCGTGGTTATCGCCAACATCTCGCGCGGCAGCATCGCGACGGCCCGCGCGCGTTTCGATGATTGCCGCATCGTTTCGGTCACCGCCCCGCGTGCGGTCCTCGCCGCCCGCCTCGCCGGTCGCGGCCGCGAGACGGCGGAGGATGTCGCCGCCCGCCTGGCCCGTGCGACTCCCCCCATCACCGGCGAGGATGTCGTCACGCTGGACAACGGCGGCGCGCTTGCCGATGCCGGCGAGGCGCTGGTAGATCTGCTGAAGCGCTGCGCCGCATAGCCCGCCGACCGCCCACGTTCCATTGCCGCGCGCCATAAGGAGCCTTGCATGTCCACCATCGAAACACTGGATCAGCTCGCGGCGATCTACGGCACGCCGGGGGACGCCTCCATCGTCAAGGAAGTGCCCCGCGTCACCGATGCGTATCGTGCCTATATCGAGGCGTCGCCCTTCGTGGCGCTTGCGACCTCCGGACCCGAGGGACTCGACTGCTCGCCCCGCGGCGACCTGCCCGGCTTCGTGCGCGTGCAGGACGAAAAGACGCTGTTGATCCCAGACCGGGCGGGCAACAACCGCGTCGATTCGCTCAGCAACATCGTGCGCGATCCGCGGGTCGGGCTGCTGTTCATGGTGCCGGGGTCGGGCACCACCATCCGCTGCAACGGCCGCGCGGTGCTCTCCGTCGAGCCGGAGCTGCTCGCGTCATTCGCGGTGAAGGGCAAGCCGCCGCGCAGCGTCATCGTCGTGACCGTCGAGACGATCTATTTCCAGTGCGCCCGCGCCATCGTGCGCTCGAAGTTGTGGGACGCGGAGACGCAGGTCGCCCCCGCCAGCCTGCCGACCGTCGGCCAGATGCTCGCCGATCTCAGCGACAACCGCATCGGCGGCGAGGCCTACGACAAGACCTGGCCCGATCAGGCCGCAAAAACCCTGTGGTGAGCAGAGCGGGACGTACCCGCCCCTCTCCCTGAGGGAGAGGGGATTCTTCCGCACCCGAACACCGCCATGTCATCAACTCTGTTTCTCCCGGCTATCATCCTCGGCAGGCCTGCCCGGGGATCCAGGTGCCCGTGTGGTCGGCTGCGGTGCGCAGAGTGCCGTGCCTGTGCCTACTGGGTCCCGGCCCGGAGGCCGGGATGACATCGCAGTGGGGGCGAGACCGACGAGTTCCCCGCCGTGCGTCATCCCACCGGTGTCATCTCTCGGTTGTCATCCCGGGCGCGATGCGGGGCGCAGTCCCGCTTCGCAGACCCGGGACCCGGCGACAGGCCTCAGGTGCCCTGGCCGAGTCCCGCCGAGACCAGCAGCGCTCTGCCTCACGGCCCAGGGTGAGCCCCCGGCTCGCCATCCCATTCCGCCCGCACATCGGCGTCCGCCTCGGCTTCTGCCCGTACGTCCCTTAGCCGACTAAATTCCTCACCCGGCAGCAACCTCGCCAGCGCCCAGACGGCCGCCCCACGCACTTCGGGCGCCGCGTCGTCGAGCAGTGTCGCAACGGGCGCCCCGAGCGCCTCAGAACCCGAATTTCCCACCGCTATCAGCACGTTGCGCAGAAACCGGTCGCGACCGATCCGCTTGATTGGTGAGCCGGCAAAGTGTTTTCTGAACGACGCATCGTCCAGCGCCAGAAAATCCGCCAGCGCGGGCAGTCGCAGATCCTCGCGGGCGTGCAGCTTCGCCTCGTGTGCTTCGACGGCAAACTTGTTCCACGGACAGACCGCCAGGCAATCGTCGCAACCGTAGATGCGGTTGCCCATGGCCTCGCGAAATTCATGCGGAATCGGCCCTTTGTGCTCGATGGTGAGATAGGAGATGCAGCGCCGTGCATCCAGCCGGTAGGGTGCCGGGAAGGCGGCGGTCGGGCACGCATCGAGACAGGCCCGGCACGAGCCGCAATGATCGACCTCCGGCGCGTCGGCCGGCAGTTCCAGCGTCGTGAAGATGGCGCCGAGAAACAGCCAGGAGCCGAGCTCGCGCGACACCAGGTTGGTGTGCTTGCCCTGCCAGCCGAGACCGGCGGCCTCCGCCAGCGGCTTTTCCATCACCGGGGCCGTGTCCACGAACACCTTGATGTCCGGCTGCGCCTCCGCGTCCCGCGAGGCCGAGGCACGGGCGACGATCTGGCTTGCCAGCGTCTTCAGCCGGCCCTTGATGATGTCGTGATAGTCGCGGTTGCGCGCGTAGACCGAGATCCCGGCGCGGTCCGGGTGGCCGAGGTGTTCCAGCGGATCGCACTCGGGCCCGTAATTCATGCCCAGCATGATCACCGAGCGCACCTCGGGCCACAGCGCGCGAGGACTGCCGCGCCGTTCCGCCGTCTCCGCCATCCACGCCATGCTGGCGTGATGGCCGTCATCGAGGAACTGCCGGAGCCTGGGGGCGGCCTGCGGTATTGCATCCGCCGTGGTGATACGGCAGGCATCGAAGCCGAGCGCCAGCGCACGCGCGGCAATGTCGGCCTTCAGCTTCTGGGGTCTCTGCGCGCCGTCATGCCGGGTCATAGCGTGTTTCGGTCAGCCTCGCCGGGTGCCGTTAAAAATCGAGATCCTCATAGGTCGCCGAGGGCTTCATGCCGCGGATCCGCTCCGCCAGCAGCGGCCGGAAGCTGGGGCGCGATTTCATCCGCGCGTACCACGCCTTGGCGTGTTCATCCGTGTCCCACGGCACCTCGCCCAGGTAATCGGCGCACGACAGCTCCGCCGCGGCGGCGAAATCGGCGAAGCTCAGCCGGTCGCCCCCCAGCCAGCGGCGCGAGGCCGCCAGATAGCCGATGTAGCGCAGATGCGAGCCGATGTTGGCGCGCGCGGCGCGCAGGATGGTCGAATCAGGCGCCCCGCCGCCCGATTCGCGCGGCATCTCCTGCTTGTAGACCTTCTCGCGCACGAAGGGACCGACCACCTCGTTGTCGAACTTGGTCAGGAACCAGTCGACCAGCCGGCGGACTTCCGCGCGCCGGCCGGCGTTGTCGGGCAACAGCCGCCGCTCCGGCGTCATGTAGCCGCGCGTCTCGTCGAGATACTCCATCAGCACGCTCGCGCCGCAGATCGCCGGGCCGTCGTTTTCCACGACCACCGGCACGGTGCCGGCCGGGTTGACCAGCAGGAACTCGCGCCGCCGCTCCCAGGGCTGCTCCAGCCGCGGATCGACATGAACCTCGTATTCGGCGAGCGCCAGGCGGGCGAACCGCGAGGCCGGCGAAAACGGGTGATGATACAAAACCAGCATGCGTCTTTTATTTCCGTCCACCGGTCAAAAGGCGCCGTCAAGCACGCGGCCGGGGATTCCCCTCACCCGCGCGGCGCCTTAGTGTGTCACGCGGCCCTCAGGCTCCGACCACTGACCCCAAGCCATCGCCCCCAAGCCACGACCCTGTCGCTGAATAGACTGCGGCGCAGGGTGAGACAAGAAGGGGGAGAGACAACATCGCCACGGATGCGGTATCACCCCTGCTGCCTGCCATCCACAATGGATCTTTCCCCATGGAAGCACAAACGATTGCCCAAGCGCTGATTCTCGGCCTCGTCGAGGGCCTGACGGAGTTCATTCCCGTCTCCTCGACCGGCCACATCCTGCTGCTCGGGCATTTCCTCGGCTTCGACAATCCCGGCAAGACCTTCGAGGTGCTGATCCAGCTCGGCGCGATTCTCGCCATCCTGTCGGTCTATTTCGCCCGCCTGCTCACCATGCTCCTGGCGCTGCCGCATGACCCGCGCACGCGGCGCTTCGTCGCGGGCGTCCTGCTGGCCTTCCTGCCCGCCGCGGTCGTCGGCTTCTTCGCGCACGGCTTCATCAAGACCGTGCTGTTCGAATCGCCGCAACTGATCTGCACCACGCTGCTGGTCGGCGGCATCATCCTGTTGTGGATCGACCGGCTGCCGCTCAAGCCGCGCTATGACGAGATCACCGACTATCCGCTGTCGCTGTGCTTCAAGATCGGTTGCTGCCAGGTGCTGGCCATGGTGCCGGGCGTCTCGCGCTCGGGCGCCACGATCGGCGGCGCGCTGCTGCTGGGCACCGACAAGCGCTCGGCGGCGGAATTCTCGTTCTTCCTCGCCATGCCGACGATGACCGGCGCCTTCGCGCTGGATCTCTACAAGAACTATCACATCCTCAGCGCCGACGACGTGGCGGTGATCTCCATCGGTTTCGTCACCGCGTTTCTCGCCGGTGTGGTCGTGGTGCGCTGGCTGCTCAACTACGTGTCGCGGCACGGCTTCGCACTGTTCGCCTGGTGGCGGATCCTCGTCGGCACGCTCGGCTTCGCGGGCCTGTATTTCCTCGGATAAAGCGCCTGCGGCGACGCGCCTCACACGGTGGGATGCGCGTCGTACTGGCCGTGCTCGCGGAAGCGCCACAGGTAGCTCGGCAGGATCGCGCCCATCGTGTCGGGCTGGATGCCCAGGCCGTCCAGCGTCAGCCCCGCCTCGCGCGCCGCACTCGAGACCACGTTGTCGTGCTCCAGCAGCCTGACCTGGTCGAGCGTCAGCGGCGCGCCGGGCAGATGCTGCGCCACGCGGCCGATCATCCGGGCGGCGAAGAACGGCAGCGGCACCAGGAACCGCTTGCGGCCGATCACCTCGAGCATCAGTTCCAGGCATTCGCGGAACGACGCCACCTGCGGCCCGCCCAGCTCGTAGGTCGCGCCCGGCGCAGCCCCGCCGTCGAGCGCCCGGGCAATGGCTTCCGCCACATCGCCGACGAACACCGGCTGAAATTTCGTCTCGCCGCCACCGATCAGCGGCAGCGCCGGCGACATCCGCGCCATACCGGCGAAGCGGTTGAAGAAATCGTCTTCCGGCCCGAAGACGATGGAGGGGCGCATGATCACCGCGGCTTTCAGCGTCTCGCGCACCGCCGCCTCGCCGGAAGCCTTTGAACGCGCATAGGCGGAATTGGACTGGGCGTCCGCGCCGATGGCCGACAGGTGCACCACGTTTGCAATCCCTGCGCCGCGCGGGGCTTGCGCCACAGCGCCTGCGCCACACGCATGCAC
>JBFHII010000103.1:0-8152 GCA_041596535.1 Breoghania sp.
CTCGACAGACTGATAGCCCTCGCGCGAGGCAAGCATCAGGTCCGCGGCGGTCACGTCGTTCTGGAAATCGACGAAATGCTTCGCCTTGCCATGCCCGACGGGCTGCTTGCCCGGCACGATCCATGCGGGATGAATGGGGGCGCCCTGCGGCGTCTCGGGCAGCGGGGCATGGGCCGCATCGCCCGGCTCGAACCCGGCAGCCACGGCCGCGGCACGGCCCGCATCCGATCCCTGTGCCAGGCAATCCGCCAGGGCGAAGGCGCCATTGCATGCACCAGCGGAGGCCTCCGCCTGCACCGACAGCCGGGGCACGAAACAGCTCAGCTCCTCGTCGTAGCGCAGCTTGCCGCCGGATTGCGACATCAGGTGCACGGCCGGCGTCCAACCCCCGGACATGGCAACGAGATCGCAGGCGATCACCTCGGGCGATCCGACCAGCGTCTCGCCATCGGCGGCCAGCGGCGCGACCTCGACGCCCGCAATACGGCGATACCCCCTGGTCGCCACCACCGCGGATCCCGGGATCAGGCGGATGCTGGACGCCGCCGCGCGCTGTCTGAAAGCTTCCGGTATCTCGCGCCGCACGTCGACGATGGCCGCGACCGTCACGCCGCCGCGCGCCAGATCGAAGGCCGCATCATAGGCGCTGTCGTTGTTGGTGAAGACCACCGCGGTGCGGCCGGGACGCACGCCATAGCGGTTGACGTAGGTGCGCGCGGCACCGGCCAGCATCACGCCGGGGCGGTCGTTGTCCGCAAACACCAGCGGGCGTTCATGCGCGCCGGTGGCCAGCACCACCCGTTTCGCGCGCACCTTCCACAGACGCTGGCGCACCTGGCCCGGCGCGGAGCCGCGCGGCAGGTGATCGCCCTTGCGTTCGGCCAGCACCAGATAGTTGTGATCGTAGTAGCCGCTGACCGTCGTCCGCGACAGGATCCGCACTTCGGACATGGCGGCAAGGTCCGCCTGCGCTCTCGCGACCCAGTCGCGCGCGGGCAGGCCCTCGATGATCTCATCGGAGCCCAGAAGCGAACCACCGAGCGCGGGCTGCTCGTCGGCCAGGATCACGCGGGCGCCGGAGCGGCCGGCGGCGAGTGCCGCCATCAGGCCCGCCGGACCCGCCCCGGCGACCAGAACGTCGCAATGGGCGTGCATCTTGTCGTAGACATCCGGATCGCGCTGGCCTGGCGCGCGGCCAAGCCCCGCCGCGCGGCGGATCAGCGGCTCGTAGACCCGCATCCAGAAGCTGCGCGGATGCATGAAGGTCTTGTAGTAGAAGCCGGCGACAAACAGCTTGGAGAACAGATTGTTGATCGCGCCGACATCGAAGGTGACGCTCGGCCAGGCGTTCTGGCTCGCGGCGATCAGCCCGTCGTAGAGCTCGATCTGGGTTGCGCGCAGGTTGGGCTCGGTCCAGGAGCCCGCTTCCAGCTGCACCAGCGCATTGGGTTCCTCGGCGCCGGCTGACACGATGCCGCGCGGACGGTGATACTTGAAGCTGCGGCCGACCAGATGCACGCCGTTGGCCAGCAGGGCAGAGGCCAGCGTGTCACCGGGATGCCCCAGATATCGCGTGCCGTTGAAGGTGAAGCTCAGGGTCTGCGCGCGGTCGATGATCCCGCCCGAGGCCGTGCGCATCATGGGAGACTTGCGGGACACACCACTCATCCCTGTTCTCCCGTCCCGGGCGTGGCGCCGGTATAGACCCTGAGGATCTGATAGGTCGCGGTGTCACGCTCGACATTGAACCAGCGCCGGCAGCCGTGGCTGTGCACCCAGCGCTCCCTGTGCGCGCCCTTGGTGTTGGCGCGCATGAACAGGAACTCCGCCCATTCGGCATCGCTCAAGGAAGCAGGATCAGCTGGCCGGGCACGATGCGCCTCGCCGCCATAGCCGAACTCGATTTCGTCGCGCGGTCCGCACCAGGGGCACTCGATCAACAACATCTCGGATCTCCCAGCGTATCAGTGAGCCACGGCGGCGGCGCCGTGCTCGTCGATCAGGTAGCCGGTGGTGAACCGGTCAAGTGCGAAGGGTGCGTTCAGCGGATGCGGGGCGTCGTGGGCGATCGTATGGGCGAACGCCCAGCCGGACCCCGGCGTCGCCTTGAAGCCGCCGGTTCCCCAGCCGCAGTTGATGTACAGATTGTCGACCGGGGTTCTGGAAATGATCGGGCTCGCATCCGGAGTGACATCGACGATGCCGCCCCACTGGCGCATCATCCGCAAGCGCGAGAAGATCGGAAAAAGCTCCAGCAGCGCACCCATCTGATGCTCGATCATGTGGAAGCTGCCACGCTGGCCGTAGCCCGTATAGGCGTCGATGCCCGCTCCCATGACCAACTCGCCCTTGTCGGATTGGCTCACATAGACGTGCACCGCATTGGACATCACCACGCAGTCGATCACCGGCTTGACCGGCTCGGAGACCAGGGCCTGCAGCGGATGACTCTCGATCGGCAGGCGGAAGCCGGCCATCTCCGCCATCACCGAGGAATGCCCCGCCGTGACGATGCCGACCTTGCCGGCGCCGATGAAGCCCTTGGCGGTCTCCACGCCCACCACCTTGCCAGCCTCGCGGCGAAGCCCGGTGACCTCGCAATTCTGGATGATGTCGACGCCCAGGCTGCTCGCCGCCCGCGCCAGCCCCCACGCCACCGCGTCATGCCGCGCCGTGCCGGCCCGGCGTTGCAGCGTGCCGCCCATGATCGGATAGCGCATGTCGCGCCCCGTGTTGAGGATCGGGCAGAATTCCTTGATTTCCTCGGGGCTCAGCCATTCACTGTCGATGCCGTTCAGGCGCAGGGCATTGGTGCGTCGCTTGCCTTCGCGCACGTCGGACAGGTTGTGCGCGAGATTGAGCACCCCGCGCTGCGAGAACATGATGTTGTAGTTGAGCTCCTGGCTCAGGGTCTCGTAGAGCTGCAGCGACTTTTCATAGATCGCCGCGCTTTCGTCCCACAGGTAGTTGGAGCGGATGATGGTGGTGTTGCGTCCGGTGTTGCCGCCGCCCAGCCAGCCCTTCTCGATCACCGCGACATTGGTGATGCCATGCTCTTTGGCCAGATAGTAGGCCGTCGCAAGGCCGTGCCCGCCCGCGCCGATGATGACGACGTCGTAGGCAGCCTTGGGCTGCGCATCCCGCCACGCCCTCTCCCAGCCCGAATGGTGGGTCAGCGCATTGCGGACCAATGCGAAAACGGAATAGGACGCCATGAAGCCTCTCCTGCGGTCTGCCGCCCGTCCGGCCACCACACGCACGCTGCCCGAGAGTGCATTTTCGCGATAGAACGCAGCGGCCTTCCTGGTTGAACAAATCCGACACAGCGCTTCCCGGGGCGTACACGCATTGACCGCGCCAGGTTTGAAGCCGGCATCATCCGCAAATCAGTCGAAAAACCGCCGGTCCGCGGGGCCGTCGGACGAAGAGGAGCCGCGCGACGGGGCGCCGTTGCTCACCAGTTCCGCGTCGCCATCCTTGCGCGCTTGCGACGGATTGATGCCGAAAACGTCACGAAACTGCCTTGAAAAATGCGCGCAGTCCGAAAACCCCGCCTCCAGCGCCACGTTGGTGATCGAACGGCGTGTCGTCTTGAGCATCCACAGTCCGTAGCGCAGCCGCAGGAGCCGGTAGAAGCGGTTGGGGCTCATGGCGGTCGCGGCATGGAACAACCGCTCGAACTGCCGCGTGCTGACGGCAAGCCGGCGGGCGATTTCCTCGACGGCCAGCGGGTCGGCCAGATGCTGCTCCATCAAGAGCATGGCGCGTCGGACCCGTTCATCGAGCACATCACCGCCCAGCATGGGCGGCGGCTGCGACTGCCCGGCAGGCCGCGCCTTGTCCACCTGCAGGATATGCATCGCCTTGATCGCGGCCGCCCGGCCCAGATGCCGCTCGATCAGAAAGGCCGCGAGATCGACCACACCGGCGCCGCCCGAACAGGTGATCCGGTCGCGGTCCTCCACATAGAGCTGATCGGCCACCGGCTCGAGATCGGGAAACTCCTCGACAAAGTCGCGGTAGTGGTACCAGCTCACGCAGCACCGCCGATGCCGCATCAGACCACCGCGGCACAGCACGAAGCTGCCCGTGCAGACCCCCACCAGCGGAACCCCGGCCGCCGCGGCTGCCTTCAGGCAGTCCATCACCTGCTGGTCGATCTGGGGTCCGCGATGCAACAGCCCGCCAACGATCACCAGATAGTCCAGACCCTTGACGTCAAGGTCGCTGTCCGGCGTCACCTGGATGCCGCAACTGGACGTCACGGCGACGCCGGGCTTTCCCATGATCCGCCAGCGGCAGCGGATCGGGCGGCTGCCGTCGCCTTCGTCGGCGGCCAGTCTGAGCGCGTCAACGAAACTCGACAGGGCGGTCAGCGTGAAATTGTTGGTCAGCAGAAAGCCGACGGACAGCGCCGGCGCTGCATCCGATGGCATCGCCCGCGCTACCACGACGTCTCGTCCTCGGCGTCGCGCGCCGGATCGAACGTGCCTTGCGCGGCGATCGCTTCGGCCATCGCAGGCACGGTATCGGGATGCGGCGCGGCCATCGGCGATGCAAAGGCGCTCATCCGGTAGCGATGGCTGATCTGGTCCGATCGCGGCGGTACGCCGAAATGGTCCCGGTAACACGTGCTGAAATGTGTCGCAGACACAAAGCCGCAGCACACGGCAACCTGCTGCACCGTCATGCTGGTCTGATGCAGCAACTGGCGCGCCCGGGTCAGCCTCAGGCCGAGATAATATTTGCCCGGCGAACAGTTCATGTAGGTGCGGAACAGCCGTTCGACGTTGCGCCGTGACTGGCCCAGCCGGTTTGCCAGCGTCAGAAGGTCCAGCGGGCGCTCGATGGTTGCCAGCATCAGGCGGATTGCTTCGCGCAACTCCTGGCTTTCGATGCCCAGCGGTTGCTGGATGATCGCATTCTGCTGCATGGCCGCGGGCCGGATCTTGTCGTGCAGCATCTGCTCGGAGATCCGGGCGGCGAGATCCTCGCCGTGGCGGGCGGCAATGCGGTGCAGGATCATGTCCGTCGCAGCCGTGCCGCCGGCACAGGTGAAGCGCTTGCGATCAACGGTAAACAGCTCGCCGGTCGCCTCGATCTGCGGAAAATTCTCCGCAAAGCTCGCAAGGCTGTCCCAATGCACGGTGCAGCGGTAACCGTCGAGCAGTCCCGCGTTGGCGAGAATGTGACTGGCGGTGCACACCGCCCCCAGCGCCGCGCCATTGGCGGCGGTGCGGCGCAACCAGGCGCGAACCGTGCGATCGTTGTACCAATGGCCGTCGATGCCGCTGCACACGATCACGGTTTGCAGCGGCGGGGCATCGCCGAGACCGTGATCGACCGCAAGCGGAATGCCGTTGCTTGCCACCTCTCTGGTCCCGTCGCGCGACAGAAGCACCCACCGGTAGAGCGGCTTGCCGCTGAGCAGGTTGGCGAGACGCAACGGCTCAAGCGCCGCCGCGAAGGCGATCATGGAAAGTTGCGGAATGAGAAGGAAACCGATGGTTTCCGTCGCGTCTTCGTTCGAAGCCAAGGCCGTCCCCTGGAGCGGGCGCCGATCCGCCTTCGTCGCCGGATCGGAATGCGCTCCATTTCTTACTGGAGCATGTTGAACCGGAACATGGTTCCCACCGCGCCGGATCAACCGGCTTCCGGGAACCATGCGCCCGCGGCGCTTTCCCAGCCGGTTTTCACCGGCATCCGTCTTCGACGTCCCTCCCCGCAGCGTCTCGTGACGATCGCAGCAGGCTGTTGTCGTATCGTAAGGGTAACGCGATCGCGCGTTTGACGCATCAACATTTTATGCGACGGCGCAGCGCGAGAGGCGCCTGTTCAGCCGTCTAAAGAGCGCCCTCGATGTAGCGCCTCAGCACCGCTTCTGTGCCGTCTTCCCAGAGGCTCTTCAGCGCATGGTTGAACCGATCGCGGAACGGTTCGGCACGCCCCACAGCGCCGTAGACGGCTTCCATCGCCAGCCACGCATTGGGGTCGGACCGTGCCTGACGCGATGCGGCGACAAGAGCGTCCCAGTTCGGATCGTTGGCCTCGATCGCCTCGCCGCTCTCGGTTTCGCCATAGCAATACCGGCACCACAACGCGGATTCCAGAGCGAGGCCGGTCACATCCGCGCCCGCGGCCAGACGCGCTCCGATCGTCGGCACGATGAACTTCGGCTGCCGGTTGGACCCGTCAAGGCACAGCCGGCGCACGGTATCGGCGATCTTCGGATTGGCGAAGCGCCGCTTTACCTCGCCGAAGTACCACGCGAGATCGATATCGGGCACCGGCGGTACGGACGGGATGATCTCGTCGCGCTCGACCTTGCCGAGAAAGCCGGCCACCAGCGGATGCTCCATCGCCTCATGCACGTATTGGATGCCGAGCAGTCCCGCCGGATAGGCAATGACCGCGTGTCCGCCGTTGAGAATGCGGATCTTCATGATCTCGAACGGCGTGACGTCCGCGACAAACTGCACGCCGACCGTTTCCAGCGCGGGCCGGCCGGCGGGAAAAGTGTCCTCGAGCACCCATTGCTTGAAGTCCTCGCAGAACACCGGCCAGGCGTCCTCGACACCGAAATCCTCCCGCACGCCCTGACGCTCGCGCTCGCCGGTGGCGGGCGTGATGCGATCGACCATGCCATTGGGGAAAGCGACCTTCTCGGCGATCCAGCCGGCCAAATCGGGATCGGACAGCCGTGCCGTGCCGACCACGGCGTTGCGCGCGACAACGCCGTTGTGCGGAATGTTGTCGCACGACATGACGGTAAACGGCGCAATCCCCGCGGCGCGCCGGCGCGCCAGACCGGCCGCGATCAGCCCGAACACCGTCTTCGGCGCGTCGGGGCTGGCACCATCGGCGGCGATCGCCGGATGGTTGGGATCGAAGCGGCCCTCGGAATCAACGAAATATCCGCCTTCGGTGACGCTGAGCGAGACGATGCGGATCGCCGGGTCGCTCAACGCATCGAGAATGGAGGCCGAGTCGCCGACAGGCAGCATGCCTGTCATCGCACCGGTCACATGCGCCTCGCTCGCCCCGGCCGACTGCTCGACCACGGTGGTCAGCCAGTCCTGCGCTTCGAGCGCGGCGCGCATGCGGGCATCACCGGGCATCACGCCCGCGCCGAGGATTGCCCAGTCATGATCGCGGCCGGACCGGAACAGCGCGTCGAGATAGACCGCCTGATGCGCGCGATGAAAATTGCCGACGCCGAAATGCAGAATCCCGGTGGAGAGCGCCGCCCTGTCGTATTGCGGCACATCCATGCGGGCGGCCAGCGCGGGAAGCGATGCCAAGGAAAGCGGTGTCGTCATGATCGTCCTTTTCGACCGTCAGCGGCCGCGCGCTCCCGCACGATTGCCGACGCCTGATGGTTCGGCGCCCCCACCGGGGGAGAATGCGGACGGCGGATCTCAGACGATCGCCATCCCGTCCGCGCCGAAGCGGTGCAACTTGTCTCCCTGCGGCGTCAGCCAAACCTTGTCGCCGTGACGAACCGGGAACTCGCCGTCCACGCGGGCGGTCAGGGTACCGAGCCCCTTGGTCTGGACATGCAGGAAGGTGTCGGAGCCGAGGTGCTCGGAGATGCTGACCGAGCCTGCCCAGGAACCGCTCTCGGTCGACACCGAGAGATGCTCGGGACGCACGCCGAGCGTCGCCGCGCCGTGCGCGGCCGCGGTCTCGCCGTCGATGAGGTTCATTTTCGGCGAGCCGATGAAGCCGGCGACAAAGACGTTGCGCGGCTGACTGTAGAGTTCCAGCGGCGTTCCGACCTGCTCGATGCGGCCCGCGTGCAGAACCACGATCCGATCGGCCATGGTCATCGCCTCGACCTGATCATGGGTCACGTAGATCATCGTCGTCTCGAGGTTGTTGTGCAGCTCGGAGATTTCGAGCCGCATATTGACCCTGAGCGCCGCGTCGAGATTAGACAGCGGCTCATCGAACAGGAACGCCGAGGGCTCGCGCACGATGGCCCGGCCGATGGCGACGCGCTGACGCTGGCCTCCGGACAATTGTCCCGGCCGCCGATCGATATAATCGGCGAGGTTCAGCACCTGGGCCGCGGCCTCGACCTTGGCATCGATATCCGCCTTGTTCATCCCTGCCATTTTGAGCGGAAAGGCGATGTTCTTGCGCACGGTCA
>JBFHII010000104.1:0-8007 GCA_041596535.1 Breoghania sp.
GCGCTCGCCAAACAGGGCGTCAAGCGGATTGCCGTGATCAACCCCGGGTTTGTCGCCGATTGCCTGGAGACGCTCGAGGAGATCGCCGGCGAGGCGGCCGAGATCTTCGAGGAGAACGGGGGCGAGCGTTTCGCTCACATCCCGTGCCTGAACGACAGCGACGGCGGGATCACGGTGCTCGAAACCGTCGTGCGGCGTGAGCTCCAGGGCTGGCTGTAAATTCGACGGTATCGACTGGCGAAGGCCGCAAAAGCGGTCGATACTCGATATCTAGCGTTTTGCGCGCGAACGGGGAAATACCATGCCTTTTGAACTCTACGGCTTCGATATTGTCGTTCTCATCCTGCTAGCTCTTGTCGTCATTGTCGTCTTCTCAGGCGTCAAGACCGTCCCGCAGGGCTACCACTACACCATCGAGCGTTTTGGCCGCTATACGCGGGCGCTGACGCCCGGGCTCAATCTCATCGTCCCGTTCATCGACCGCGTCGGGCACAAGATGAACATGATGGAGCAGGTGCTCGACGTGCCGTCCCAGGAGGTCATCACCCGCGACAACGCGACAGTGACGGTCGATGGCGTGACCTTCTACCAGGTGATCGAGGCGGCGCGCGCGGCCTACGAGGTCTCGGGGCTGGAGAACGCCATTCTCAACCTGACGATGACCAATATCAGGACGGTCATGGGCTCGATGGACCTCGACCAGCTGTTGTCCAACCGCGACGAGATCAACGCCCAGTTGCTGCGTGTCGTTGACGCGGCCGTCGAACCGTGGGGTATCAAGATCACCCGCATCGAGATCAAGGATATCAACCCGCCCGTGGATCTCGTGCAGGCGATGGGCCGGCAGATGAAGGCGGAGCGCGAAAAGCGCGCTGCGATCCTGGAGGCGGAAGGCGAGCGTCAGTCCGAGATCCTGAAGTCCGAAGGCGAAAAGCAGGGCCTTATCCTGCAGGCGGAGGGCCGTCGTGAAGCGGCGTTCCGGGATGCCGAAGCACGTGAACGCTCGGCGGAAGCCGAAGCCAAGGCGACGCAGATGGTCAGTGACGCCATTTCTTCCGGGGACGTTCAGGCGATCAATTACTTCGTGGCCACGAAATACGTCGAGGCGCTGGGACAGATGGCCAAGTCGCCGAACCAGAAGACCCTGCTGCTGCCATTCGAGGCGACGTCGATCCTGGGTGCCCTTGGCGGAATCGGCGAGATTGCGCGGGAGACGTTTGGCGGCGAGGCGCCTTCCGGGCGGCGGCGCTCCGGCAGCGTGCCGAAGACCGGCGTCTCCGGTGACGAGGGAGGGCGCTCGTGAGCTATGTCGAGACGCTGGTGGCCATGCTCGGGCCCTGGAGTTGGCACGTCGCCGGACTGATACTGCTCGGTCTGGAAATTCTGGTCCCGGGGACGTTCTTCCTGTGGTTCGGCGTCTCGGCCCTGCTGGTCGGTACGCTGGCGCTGTTCGTCGATTTGCCGTGGGAAGTCGCCCTGCTGCTGTTCATGGCGATCGCCCTGATCTGTCTGTTCGTCGGCAGGAACGTCATGCGGAATCGTGGAACCCGGGAGGGGGATGACGCACTGAACCGGCGCGGCCAGCGCTACATGGGCCGGCAGTTCGTCCTCGAGGAGCCGGTCGATCAGGGAACGGGGCGGCTGAAGGTCGACGACACGATCTGGCGGGTGATCGGGCCCGATCTCGCGGCGGGAACGCGGGTGACCGTCACCGGCATCAGCGGGTCATCGCTGGTCATCGAGCCGGCCGAGAAGCCCTAGGCGATAGCGGCCGGCAACCGTTCGACGGATTGCTTCGGGCGCATTGCCCGGAGCCTGGACCTCCAGGCAGGCGCTCCACCGCTTACGGACGGTAGTCCAGGGGAAGCGGCGGGGCCTCCGCCATCAGCAGGATGCTGATGCGCCGGTTGGCGGCCAGGAAGGGGTCATTGGGGAACATCGGATCGGAATCCGCCTTGCCCACCACCGAATAGAAGCGATCGCCGGGGACGCCATATTCCGACAGGATCTGGCGGGCTGCGTTGGCGCGGTCGGCGGACAGCTCCCAGTTGGTGTAGCCGGGATTGCCGCTGACCTGACCCGACATCGTGTGCCCGGTGATGCGGATGCGGTTGGGCATCTCCATCAGGACCGGAGCCATTTTGGCGAGCAACTGGCGGGTCAGCTCGTAGGGATACTTCGAACCCTCGGGAAACATCGAGCGGCCGTCCTGATCCACCAGCATGATGTTCAGTCCCTCGTCGTTCTCCTCGACAATCAGATTGCTGGAAAACTCCGTGATCTCGGGCATTTCCTGCCACGCCTGCCGGATCGAGGCGGCGGCGGTGGCGAACTGCCGGGGTCGTTCGATGTCCGCCTTTTCAAGGTCATGGGTGTTTGCCTCCGGACCCTGCTTGCTGCGTGACTCGTGGCGTTCGCTGGCAAAGTCCGAATCCAGATTGATCTCCTGGGAGGAGACGTCCTTCATGAACTCCCGGATCGGGATGCCCTTGACCTCGATGACGCCGTTGCGGCGAGAGACTTCCTTGACGCCGAAGGCGTCGCGCATCGATCCGGCGACGACCTGGAGCTTTTGCTTGTCCTGGATCGAGAACGAAATGATCAGCACGAAGAAGCACACCAGCAGTGACATGAGATCGGCGAACGTCACCAGCCACTCCGGTGCGCCGTTGCCTCCTGCCTTCTTTTTCGCCATGGTCGTTCTCTCCCTTGCCCTGCCGGCAGGCCGTCGTCAGGCTGCCTCTTCCATACCGTGGCGGGCCTTTTCAGGAAGATAGGCGATCAGCATTTCGCGGATGATCGCCGGGCTCTTGGATTCGCGGATCTGCATCACTCCGTCGATCACAAGGGTCTGGTTGAGTTCTTCGATATCGAACTTGGCATCGAGCTTGTCGACCAGCGGCAGACAGACGAGGTTCGACAGCAGAGCCCCGTAGAGCGTGGTCAGCAGCGCGATGGCCATGGAAGGGCCGATTGTCGAGGGGTCGTCCATGTTGGCGAGCATCTGGACGAGGCCGACCAGGGTTCCGATCATGCCGAATGCGGGGGCGCTGTCGCCCAGTCCCTTGAAGACCCGTTTTCCCTCGGCAAGCCGCTCAAGATAAAGGTCGCGCTCGCGCTCCATCGACTCGCGGATGAAATCGGTCTCGTAGCCGTCGGCGATATACTGCACGCCCCTGGCCAGGGTCGGATCCTCGATCTCGACGTTCTCAAGGCCCAGCGGACCCGATTTCCGCACGACGTCGGCCATCTCGGTGATCTGTTCGACGAGATCGCGCGGCTCGATTTTCTTGTGCGTGAAGCCGACCTTGCTGCCAACCACGAAGGCGCCCAGGATGCCGTTCAGGGGAAAGCGGATCAGCGTCGCGGCGAGCCCGCCACCGAGGACGATCAGGATCGACGGCACGTCAATGAACTGCGACAGGCTGCCGCCGAGAAAAATGGCGACAAACACCACGACGGCGCCGGTAACCATTCCGATGATTGTTGCCAGATCCATGCCTGAGTACTGCTCCTGACCACACGCACACCGGGAAAAGACCGGAGATGTCATCGGCATCGGAAGAGGCGTGATGCCGACAGGCGTTCGTTTCGTCGAACCGGCAGTTTAGTGGCGCTTGCCTAAACAATTGCTAATCGACGAGGCGGAATGTGCCCCGGCAAATTTTGTTTTGCTTAAGGTTTACAAAGTCCAAACGGGGGCCGCAGGGGACGCTTGGCGGGTCGGGTGGGTGGCTCGGGAGGCCGTTGACGACGAGCGGAGTGGGGCAATGCCCGCTGCCGCTGGGATCGTCAAGATATTGAAAATATTGTTATTTTTTGGAAATGGCCCGTATCGCCACGACTCTCCTGCGTGTTCGAAGGGGAAGGGCGCCGATGATCAGGCGGCGCCGACGCGCAGCAAATCGTGCAGGTGGATGATGCCGATCGGCCGCTTGTCTTCCACCACGTAGAGCGCGGTGATGCCCGACGCGTTAAGCATCTCCAGGGCGGAGGCAACGAGGATTTCGGGCGAAATGACCTTCGGGTTGGTGGTCATGATGTCTTCCACCGCGCGTTCAAGCACGTTGCCGTCGAGATGGCGGCGCAGGTCGCCGTCGGTGACGACACCGACCATCTGGTGCAGCTCGTTGACCACCGCAAGCGAGCCGAAGCCCTTGGTGGTCATCAGCACGATCGCCTCGCGGACCGATGTGCCGAGAGGGGTGATCGGGATATGATCGCCGGTGTGCATGATGTCGCGCACTAGCCGCAGGCTGGCGCCGAGGCGGCCGCCGGGATGGAACACGCGGAAGTCGCTCGCGGTGAAGCCGCGGCTTTCCAGAAGCGCCAGCGCCAGCGCGTCGCCGATCGCCATCTGGATGATGGTGGAGGACGTGGGCGCCAGGCCGTGCGGGCAGGCTTCCTCGACCTTTGGCAGGCACAGGACGATGTCCGCGGCGCGGCCCAGCGCGCTGTCCGCGCGCGAGGTGAGCGCAATCAGCGGGATCTTGAAGCGGCGTGAGAAGGCGATCGAACTTGCCAGTTCCTGCGTCTCGCCCGACCAGGATATCGCGATGATCACATCGCGGTCCGTGATCATGCCGAGATCGCCGTGGCTTGCTTCGCTGGCGTGGACAAAGAAGGCCGGAGTGCCGGTGGAGGCGAAGGTCGCCGCCATCTTGGTGCCAATGTGACCCGATTTGCCGACACCGGTGACAATCACCCGGCCGTTGATCGACTGGATCAGCTTGACCGCTTCGGTGAAGGGAGCGGACAGGCCGTTGCGCAGGGCGGTTCGGACCGACTGCAGCGCCGCGATTTCCGTGTCCAGAGTGCGCTCCGCAGAATTGATCCAGCCGTCCGTCGACGGGTTGGTTGCGGTTGTGGCGTTCAGGGGATCGGCGGCATTCGCGGGCATAGGCGGACTTTCGAAACATGACCGCGCCAGAAGGCGGCGGGCGGGAGCCTGTATCCTAGTGGATCTCGTTCAGGCCGTGAGGCCCCGGTTGCGTTGCAACGCAAAGAGCGCGGACATGGGCGCGATACCAGGCAAGGATGCCGTTCATGTCGCATTCCTCGGTCCGTGTCTCAAGCGAAATCAACCGGGCTGCCGATCATACGGCGGAATTGGACTTTCTCAAGGCCGCAACTTGTGCCGTTCCGGGGCCTTAAAACCAGAAGCCGCGCGTTTGCCGGCCTTTCATTCTCCAAGCGCAACGGTTTGCGCGCAAAGACAATATTAACCTTACCTCTTTACCTTTGGGCAACAGTTCTGCGTCGTATCACATCCGCATTCCGGCCGATTTCCGGTCGCATGCACCGGAACCGATTCCACCATGCCGTATCGCCTGCCCCTTGTTGCTTGTCTCCTGGTTCTCGCCGCTCCGGCGGGGGCGCAGCAGACGGGCGACTCGATGGCGTTGGGCGGCATCGCCGCGCGAGACGAAGACCGGGATGCCGCGATCGACTATGGGGCAATGGGCGAGACTGAAGCGGGTGTCACGGCGGAGACCGCCGCCGAGCCGCTGCTGATCGATGCCGTCAAAGCCAGCGCACCGCAAGCGCCCGTGCGGGCCGTTCAGCCGCTGACCACGGGTGGTATCCGGCCATCATCTTCACCCACCGAGGATGAAGGCGTGTTCGGCGGCGACACCGAACGCGATGCCGCGCGCGGTATCCGAGCCGGCAGCTTTCTGGTGTTTCCCGAACTGACTCTGCGCGGTGGGGTCACCGACAATGCGGCGAGCGCTCCGGGGGGAACCTCGAGTTCGCTGTATCGCGTGGAGCCGGGGCTTCGGGTGCGGTCCGACTGGGAGCGGCATGCGTACGAGCTCAGCCTGCGCGGTTCCTACTCGGGTTACACCGAGGATCCGGATGATGATGACCCGTCTTTCGATTATTCGTCGAGTGTGCGGATTGATGCCACCGACGAGACGACCATCGAAGGCACTCTGACCTATGGTCTCGCGACGGAGGGCAGTTCGACCGCGGAAAGTGCGAGCAACAGCGGCAAGCGCGTGTATTCGCATGATCTCGAAGGCACGCTCGCCGCAACCCGTGAAGTCGGGCTGATCGCGGCAACCTTGCGTGGTTCCCTGGGCGGGTCGGCCTATACCGGCGGCACGAGCAATTCGCGCAACAATGCGGTCGCGTCGGCGGGCCTGCGGCTGGGTTACGATTTCCGTGCGGCACTCTCGCCGTTCGCGGAAGCCGCCGTTCTGGGTCGCATGTACGAGGATGCTCCGGGCCGCGACGCCCTGGGGTATGAACTGCGCGGCGGACTGGCGATCGACCGCGGCGACAAGCTGCGCGGTGAACTGGCCGTCGGGTACCATCTTGAAGATCTGGAAGGCACGGGTTTCAAGAATCTCGAAGGCATTCTGGTGGATGCGAATCTCGTCTGGTCCCCAACCCGCCTGACCACGGTGACCCTGAATACCTCGACGGCATTCGAGGCGACGTCACTGTCGAACAGTTCAGGATCCATCGTCTATGGCGGCGACCTAACGGCCGCGCACTCGCTGACCAGCGATCTTGCGGTCGACATCGGTGGCACGGTTGATTACCGGCGCTACCAGGGGCTGGACCTTGAGGAGCTGACGCTGTCGGGCTCGGTGGGCGCGACCTATGCGATCAGCTCCTATGCGGCCGTGCAGGCGCGTTACACCTATGAATGGTTCGACAGCACGCAGGCCGGAAGCGACTACACGAGCAACACGATCGAAGCCGGGCTTCGGCTGCGGCGGTGAGCGCCATGCGCCATGTTTGCGTCATCATCGTCGGCTTTGATTTTTTTTGGATGGATACTCGCTCACGCGCGGGAGATGACTCGGCAAGCCACCGGCTGTCAGGTCATCTCGAGGCTACCCCGCGGCGGAAAGCGGTATCAGGCGGACTATCGGGTGAATTTATGCGCGGACTGACTTCTTCTGGATCCTTCTCACGTATGCGCCGGTTTGCGGCCGGCCTCATTGTCGCGACGATCGCGGCGGGGGCCAGCTGCGGTGACGCACTGGCCGATCGCGGTTTTGACAATTGGGTTCGGGATTTCTGGCCTCAGGCCCGCAACGCCGGCATATCGCGCGCCGTGTACCAGCGTGCTTTCGCGGGCGTGACGCTGGACCACGAGGTTATCAAGAAGACGGAACGTCAGGCCGAATTCGTCAAGCCGGTTTGGGAGTATCTCAATTCCGCCGTATCTGACAAGCGGCTGGAAAACGGTCGCGCGATGCTCGCGGAGCATGCGCGCCTGCTTGACAGCATCGAGGCGAAATATGGCGTGGACCGGCATATCGTGGTGGCGATCTGGGGCATGGAATCCTCCTACGGCGCGGTCCTGGACAACCCCAAGATCGTGCGCAACGTGATCCAGTCTCTGGCAAGCCTCGCCTATGCCGGCGGCCGGTACCAGCGCTTCGGGCGTACGCAGCTCATCGATGCCCTGAAGATTCTCCAGAGAGGGGATGTCACGGCTGACCGGCTGACCGGTTCCTGGGCGGGCGCCATGGGGCATACGCAGTTCATTCCCGGCACCTACAATGGCTACGCCGTGGATTTCGACGGAGACGGGCGCCGCGATATCTGGGGCTCCATTGCGGATGCACTGGGATCAACGGCAGCCTATCTGAACCGGTTCGGCTGGGTCAGCGGAAAGACTTGGGGCTACGAGGTGGTCCTGCCGGACGGCTTCGATTATTCGCTGGCTGACGGCCGCTCGGAGCATAGTCTCGCCAAATGGTCGGCGCTGGGCGTGCGCCGGGCGAAAGGATCGGCGTATCCACGGCCCGACGATGATGCCTGGCTGCTGCTGCCGGCCGGGGCAGGCGGGGCGGCCTTCCTGATGCTGAAGAACTTTTCCGTCATCAAGCGCTACAACAATGCGGATGCCTATGCGCTCGCCGTGGGGCATCTGGCAGACCGGTTGCGGGGCGGCGAGGCATTCGTCGCGGACTGGCCGGAGTGCGAGCGGCCGTTGACGTCGGACCAGACGAAAGCCTTGCAGGAGGTTCTGGCGCGCCGCGGCTA
>JBFHII010000105.1:0-7973 GCA_041596535.1 Breoghania sp.
GCGGCTTGTCGTACATGTTGAGCATGAACGTCAGCATCACGATGGCCATCGTGGCGCCCATGATCAGCGCCATGTAACCGCGGGTTTCGCTCCAGTAAACATGCTCGAGGCTGTAGGTGTTGAGATACATCAGGACCAGCATGACGGCGGTCGAAGTGGCGATCATCGCGCCAAATTTCAGATATCGGGACATGAGACACCGTTTCCTGTTTCGGATACCTAGGCGTCAACGTCGCGGTGTGCGGGATGGTTCCCGAAACGGGGGCCGGGATCTCAGGTGAACGCCAGAACGGCGAGCGCCACCGTCAGCGGGCCGAGGATGGCGCTGGCCAGTCCGAGTTTCGGCATCATCGGCTGAAGCGGCGCGGATCGTCCGGCCTTTGCGCGGCGGATGGTGACACGCATGCTTGCGACCACGAGGGTCAGCAGCACGGCCGAGGCCATTTTTGCGTGGAACATCGGTCCAAGCGCCGTGCCTCCGTCATAGGTGAGCCACAGCATCAACGGGCCGGTGATCCACAGCAGGAGGATCGAATGCGCGCCCATGGCGCCGATGCGGGGCGTGACGGAGCGCAGGGTCGCGGCGGCTTGCGGTTCGGCGGCCTTCGCCGCGCGCATCACGATGAGGCCGGAGAGGCTGGCGCCGACGCCGCCCGCGATGGCGATGAAATGCAGGATTTTCAGGATCTCGATCATCGCGCGTTCCCCTTTGGCATCACTCGGTGCCGATTAGACGAAAAGCTCGCCGATGGCCACCACAATCGCCTGGCCGCCGATGCGTGTCGCCTTCAGCGCGTCGTTGTGAATGTCGATCTCCAGGTCGATGAGGGAGGGGCGGTTCATTTCGAAGCCTTGCTCGATGCGCACGAAATGGGTGCCGTCGGGCAGGTCATCGTGATCCTTGATGACGCCGGCAAAGGCGGCAACGGCCGCGCCGGTCGCCGGGTCCTCGGCGATGCCCATGGAAGGTGCGAACATGCGGGAATGGAAATCGGCGTCGTGAAACTTCGTCTCGCGGCAGTAGACATAGGCGTCGGTGGTGCCATTGTTGCCGAAGGCGGTGTTCCAGGCGGCGGGTTCCGGTCTGGCCTGCGCGAGCGCGGCCATGTCGCGCACCGGGACGAAGGCGAAGGGAACACCGGCCTCATAGGCCGTTGGCCGGTGGTTCTCGAAGCCGATGTCGGAACTGCTGAGGCTGAGGGCGGCGGCAACCTCGGACCTGTCGCCAAGGCTGATGCCGTGCGGTTTCGACTGCCGCGGGCAATCGAATTCCGCGAAGCCGGCGGCGTTGGGCTTGAGCTTCACGCCGCAGCGGACCGTCCCTATATTCTCCTCCAGCACGATGACCGCGTCCTGGTCGTTGTCGATCTGGCCGAAGCGTTCCTGCGCCATGAAGATCGCCGTGCCCACCGTCGGGTGCCCGGCGAAGGGCAACTCGCGCGCCGGCGTGAAAATGCGAAGGCGCGCGGAATGCGTGGGGTTTTCGGGCGTCTGCACGAAGACCGTTTCCGACAGGTTGAACTCCGCGGCAATGGCCTGCATGTCGCTGTCGGAGATGCCGTCGGCCTCGAGAACGACCGCCAGCGGGTTTCCCGAAAGCGGGCGGTTGGTGAAAACATCGAGGATGGCATAACGACGGGACATGCGGTGTTTCCCATGGCTGGTTGCGGGACGGCAGGCAGAGCGATCCTAGCATCAAATAACCGGGCGATTGTCAGTCTTGATCGGGACGACCGGGAATTGGTGAACACTTTCTTCGGGGGGGCATGTGCGAGGCCTTGTCACGTGCCGGCGCGGCGGCGGTGGCGGGACCTGTGATCTTGCGGACTGCTTTTCGAGCACGGGGATTGCCGGACTATGACATCGGTAACCATGTTTGTTTCGGGAATTTTCACGGGGTGTCCGGTATTTTGATTATCTCTCGTCAAAGCGCATGGAGCTGGAATGTCTTTTATCGAACACGGTGGACAACGGGTGGAATGGTCCTTGGCCGACCGGCTCAATCAGCTGGCGGCGGCAACGGCTTACGCCTTTCAGCCCAAGCGCATTGCCGGCATGCCCAATGTCCTCAGGGCGATGGCCGCGCGCCGGATCGCGCCACGGGGCATGCGCCCTGCCGTGCCGGATCCGCGTTGTTCGGCCGCCGTGCCGGCAGGCTTCGCCGGGATCTGTCCCGATCTCTCTCCGGCCACCATGTTGGCCGGCTACCGTGCCGGGGTGTTTCAGACCTCCCACGCGGGCCCCTACAAATGGTGGTCGCCGGATGAGCGCATGGTGCTTTTCCTCGACAAGCTTCACATGGAGAAGAACCTCAAGCGGAAGCTGAAGCAGGGCCGGTATTCGGTCACCTTCGACAAGGCGTTCACCGAGGTTGTCGAGCATTGCGCGGGACCGCGCCAGCAACGCCGCATTCAACTGACGTGGTTGCTGCCCGAAGTTATCGACGCCTTCCAGCGCCTACATGGAATGGGTCACGCGCACTCTCTCGAAGTCTGGGGCGAGGACGGCGAGCTTGCCGGCGGGCTCTTCGGGGTCAGCTTCGGCGACATCTTCGTGACGGAATCCCAGTTTGCGCATCAGCGCGACGCCTCCAAGATTGCCTTCGCCGTGCTCAACAGGCACCTGCAGACCCGGGGCTATGTGCTGAATGACGTCAGGCTCTGGTCGGCGCACCTGGAGCGGCTCGGCTGCGAGTTGATCCCGCGCGACGAGTATCTGGCGATCGTCGAGCGCTTCGGCCAGGGAAGCAACTGGCAGGGTGAATGGATGGCCGAAGAGGCGCTTTGCAGCGGGACCTGGGATCCGGCGCAAGAAGACGGCTGGAGTAAGGCCCATGTCTATCTCGCGCTGAGCGATGCTTCGGAGAGCGCACAGGATCAAGTCTTCGCCGACGAGGAGGCGTGGGCATCCGACAGTGACGGTTCCGATGCGGATCAGGGACAGAAGGAAGCCGTATCATGACGATCGCCGATGGGGCAGCAGACATTCGTGACGCATCTGACGGCGGCCGTTCGGCTTTGACAAAGCGGATCGCGGGCGGACCTGCGCACGCCGGCGTCGGCGATGCCGTTCCGGTTGGCATCCCGCTGGGCCGGCTAACGCCGCTGCTCGTGGTGGCAACCGTTGTCGTCATCATGCTCGGCATCCTGCGCGAATTCGTCGTCGCCGCGATCGGTGTGGAAACCGCGCTCCAGGATTTGCGTCACATCGCTCTGGATGCCGAGCAAACGTTGGCCGCCTGGTATTCGTCGTCCATGATGCTGGCCGCCGCTGCCTTGCTGTTTCTCGCGGGGCTCGCCAGCCGTTCCGCCGGGCGTCCGTCGGGCCTGCGGCGGATGCATCTGTACTGGTTTGCGCTGGCGGTGCTGTTTGCCTGCATGTCCATCGATGAAGCGGTCAGTTTCCACGAGGTTCTGATCACCCCGTTGCGGACGCATTTGAACACCGACGGCGCGCTCTATTTTGCCTGGGTCATCCCCGGGGCGATCTTTGTCGCCGTGGTCGGGGCTCTGTTCATTCCCTTCCTGCTGGCTCTGCCGCGTGCCCTGGCGGCCGGATTTGCGCTGTCCGGAGGCCTGTTCGTCGGCGGCGCGCTCGGCATGGAGTTCGTCGGCGGCTACTTCGTCTCTTCCGAAGGCTGGGATTCCAAGCGTTACATTGCTGCGGCCGTGATCGAGGAGAGCCTGGAGATGATCGGGCTCACCGTGTTCCTCGGTTTTCTCGTGGGGCATCTGAAGTCATGCAAGCGGGCCTGGCATCTGGCGTGAAGACCATGGCGTTCCGGCACGCGATCGTGTCGGCATGCGCGCGGGAGCGCAGCTGTCGCTGAATGAACAAGGCCGGGCATTGTCGCCCGGCCTTTGTCGTCCTGACGGGATTCCAGCCTGGCTTCTCGCCATGTCGACCCGGCCCGATTTGAGTGACGGATCGTGCTGACCGAACGGTGGCGGATCATTTAATTAGTAATTTATAATATTCTAAAGTTAATATAAAATTATTCGGCAACCCGTAACTTTAAGCATTCGTACATGGATTTCGCTGTTGAGTAACGCCTGGTCAAGTGACCCGCGTTGCCGCTGGCCACGACGTCTTGCCGGAGAAATCTCATGAAAACAATTCGCGCAAAGCTCAGCCTGGTCATGATCGGACTCGCGCTGCTGGGGTCTGTCGCAACCTTTGGCGTCACTCAATGGGTGTCGGGCGACCTGATCCAGACGGCCTTGGACCGCGAGGTTGACGGCGCCAAGCAGCAATTGTCGTCCGCCATCGCCTCCGAAAGCAGGCAGGCCCTAATGCTGGCAAGCTTTGTCGCCGGCCAGGCCGGGGTGCAGCAGAAATTCGCGGGCGGTGAGCGCGATGCGCTGGCCGCCGAGTTCGGGCCCGGTTTCGACGCGATGAAGCGCGATTACGGCATTCGTCAGTTCCAGTTTCATCTGCCACCGGCGACCTCGTTCCTGCGGGTGCACAAGATCGAGAAGTTTGGCGATGACCTGTCGGGCTTCCGCGAAACCGTGGTGCAGACCAACCGGACCAAGGCCGTCATCTCCGGCCTCGAGAAGGGCGTTGCCGGCATCGGCAACCGCGGCGTGGTGCCGGTCATCCACGAGGGCAAGCACATCGGTTCGGTTGAGTTCGGTCTTGGCTTTCATGACCAGTTTGTCGCGAAGTTCACGCAACGCACGGGATATCCGCTCGTCATCCTGCGCGAAGGCAAGGCCGGACAGGAAGCAATCGGCAACACGTTTCCGGAAAGCATGAAACCGGGGGATCTGCTTGCGATGACCGCCGCGGGCCGCGTTGTGGCCGACGATGGCCGGTATGTCGTTGAACGTGTTTCGGTCACCGACTTCTCCGGCGCCGAGATCGCCGTGGCCCTGCTGGCCGTCGACCAGACCGCATATGCGAGCATCGCGAATTCGGCCATGGTGTCCGGCATCGTGGTGAGCCTCCTGCTGCTTGCCATTGCCGGCGGCGTGGTGGCCTTCGCCAACCGCCGTGTGTTCACGCCATTGCGCA
Source organism: Breoghania sp. (assembly GCA_041596535.1). Classification (GTDB taxonomy): domain Bacteria; phylum Pseudomonadota; class Alphaproteobacteria; order Rhizobiales; family Stappiaceae; genus Breoghania. Next base: position 5,017 of record JBFHII010000105.1, read on the forward strand.
CCGTGGCTGGCCAGCTTCTCGGTCTTGCGGACGGAAATCGCGACTTCGAGGTGACGGGGACGGCACGCGAGGATGAGATCGGCGACATGGCGCGCGCGATCGACGTGTTCCGCCTCAATGCCATCGAGCAGATACGGCTGGAGGGCGAGCAGGCTTCAAGCCAGTCGGCCCGCGAGGAGCGTCAGCGCCGCATCGAGACGCTGATCGAGACCTTCCGTACCACCTCGCTGGACCTGCTGACCTCGGTGGATGCCACCAATGCCAGCCTGCAGGATACCGCGCGTGGTCTCGACGGCCTGGCCACATCCTCTGCCGCTCAGGCGCAGGGCGCTGCCAGCGCCTCGGAGGATGCGTCCAACAACGTGCAGACGGTGGCCTCGGCCGCCGAGGAACTCGCGTCTTCGATCTCCGAGATCTCGCAGCAGGTGAGCCGCACGACCGAGATCGTCAATCAGGCCACGGGGGCTGCGCAATCGTCCAACGACAAGGTTGCAAGCCTGGCCCAGGCGGCCAGCAAGATCGGCGAGGTCGTGGGGCTGATCCAGGATATTGCCGAGCAGACCAACCTGCTGGCGCTCAACGCCACCATCGAGGCGGCGCGCGCCGGTGAGGCAGGCAGAGGGTTCGCCGTCGTGGCCGCGGAAGTGAAAGAACTGGCAACCCAGACCTCGAAAGCGACCGAGGAAATCGGCAACCAGATCTCGGCCATCCAGAGCTCGACCGAGGAAGCGGTGCAGGCGATCGGCGGCATCACCAGAACGATGGATTCCGTCAACGAGTACACCGGCGCCATTGCCGCCGCTGTCGAGGAGCAGGGTGCGGCCACCAACGAGATCAGCCGCAACATCCAGTCGGCTGCCGCACGGACCCAGACGGTGGTCGACAGTATCTGTGAGCTCGACAAGGCGGTTGTGGAAACCAACACCTCCGCCGCTTCGGTGCTGAATGCGTCCACGGACGCCGCCAGGAACACCGAGCGTTTTCGCGAAGAGATCGCTGCTTTCCTGAAGGACGTTGCCGCCGCGTGATTGGCGGTACGGCCACGCGTCGTGTTCGATAACCTTGGAATAAGAGAACCCGCCGGGCGGATAGCCTGGCGGATCAAGGTCTCAAGCCGCAACGCGGTAGGCAGGGGCGCGTCATCGGTATACGTGCCGGCCGTGCCTGACCGGCCGGCAATGACCCCGCGCCCGGCGCGATTGGGCGTTGCCGATGGGCCCCGGTCGCCTCGCGGGCCGGCCGAGGCGGCGGTTCGGTCAGACCGTGAGAGATCCCCGATGTCAGGCGGCCTCCGGGCCGTCGCGTGCCGCATGCGACATGAGCGATGCGGGTTTGCGAAGCTGACCGCGGGTCAGTTGGGCGATCTATAAATTGACAAGATAATCATTTCTTGGGATAGACGATGAGCGATGATCGAACAGTCCCTGTTCCTGGGGGCTTCCGCAGTCGTATTCTGCTTGTGGCGGGGTCTTTATAAAATCCGATTTTCATTGGCGATATTATCTCTACGAGAGAGGTCGAAATATAGTTTATATAAAATCTTGTATTACATCCTATCGCGCCGATTTATCTGCGGAAATAACCCAAGAATTTTCATTCGATTGCTGACCTGTCCTGACCAGGTTTTCGCTGGTTGAGGTTTTACTACCAAATCAATCTATGAGGAGAAGTTGATGGCTGTATTTCGTTTTTCGACTGTTTTCCGTGGTTCGGATGCCGGGGCAGCCGGGGGCGGCCGTGGTGCAAGGTTGCGGATTGCCGGAACAGCGCTCACGCTGGCCGTGAGTCTGGCCTGTGTGCCGGTTCAGGCCTCAGGCCTGCCAAGCGGCGCGACCGTGGCGTCACAGCCGGCATCGGCGTCCAGCGGGTGCCTGCTTGCGCCGACGTGCGGAGATGTTGCCGCAGCCACGGCTCCGGTGTTGCTGGCACAGAACTGGAGAAACGGCAACCGCAACGGTGGCAACCGGAACGTGAACCGTGGCAACCGCAACCAGAACCTGAACCGCGGCAACCGCAACCGGAACAACAACAATCGTCCGCGCCGCGGAAACAACAACAATGTCGGCGCCGGGATCGCAGCCGGCATTGCGGCTGGCATCATCGGCGGCATCATTTCCAACTCGGCGCGCGACGATGGACCGCGGCGTCACCGGGGTGGCCGCCACAACGCGCATGTGGACTGGTGCCTCGACCGCTACCGTTCCTACAACCCGCGTACCGACACGTTCAGGACATATGGCGGCCGCGATCGCCGTTGCCGTTCGCCCTACAACTGAGTAGACGGACGCTCCGCGTGAACGACGCGCGTTGACATGACAGGAGGGCCGGGCATTGCGTCCGGCCCTTTTGCGTTGTGGGGCATCCATCGCAGGATACTGCAACGAAAAAGGCCGGGCGTTGCCACCCGGCCTTCGTTGTCTCGCAAGGCTTTCAGCCCTGGTTCCGCGGCTTGCCCGCACGGTGTGAGCTGATCCCGCTGCGGTGGCCCGAGAGCCGGCGCAGGAGAGCCGACCCGCGATTGCGGGTGGCGGGAGCCCCTAGTTCTTCGACTTGTCGACCAGGGCGCCGGACTTGATCCAGGGCATCATGCCGCGGAGCTTTTCGCCGACTTCCTCGATCTGGTGACGGTCGTTGAGGCGGCGGGTCGCCTTGAACTTGGCGCCACCCGCGCGGTACTCCTGCATCCAGTCGGACGTGAACTTGCCGGTCTGGATGTCGGTGAGAATCCGCTTCATCTCGGCCTTGGTCTCCGACGTGACGACGCGCGGGCCGGACACGTATTCGCCCCACTCGGCGGTGTTGGAGATCGAGTAGTTCATGTTGGCGATGCCGCCTTCGTAGATCAGGTCGACGATCAGCTTGACCTCGTGCAGGCATTCGAAATAGGCCATCTCCGGCGCGTAGCCGGCCTCGACCAGGGTCTCGAAACCGCCGCGGATCAGTTCCACCAGGCCGCC
>JBFHII010000106.1:0-7951 GCA_041596535.1 Breoghania sp.
CAATCCTCTCCCTGGTTCCTGTGGCTGGCCTATAACGCGCCGCACACGCCGTTCCACCTGCCGCCCGCCGATCTGCACAGTTCCGACGATCTGCCCGATGGCGCCGCCGCGATCGCCAGCAACCCGTTGCCCTACTACAACGCGATGCTCGAGGCACTCGACAGCGAGATCGGCCGGCTGCTGGGATCGCTCACGCCGGAGGAGCGGGACAACACCATCATCATCTTCATCGGCGACAACGGCTCGCCAAACCAGGTGACACGCGGCTTCTACGGACGCCACGGAGCCAAGGGCACGATCTACGAAGGCGGCACCCATGTGCCGTGGGTCGTCCAGGGACCGGGCGTGGACGTTGGCCGCACAGACGGGTTCGTGATGACCTCGGACCTGTTTGCAACGATCGCCGGATTGGCCGGGGCCGACGTGCACCTGCCGGACTCTTTCGACTTCCGCCCGATGCTGTCCGGCGGTGCGAGCGCGCGCAGCTACATCTATGCCGAGCATTTCTCGGATGAAGATCCCAAGCGCAGCGACGTGTTCGGTTGGGCGATCCGCGAGGGGGCCTACAAGCTTGTCCAGGAAACGGGCGAGGAAGCCGAGCTTTATGAACTGAGCGGCGATCCGCGCGAGCTGACCGATCTGCTGGCCGACGGAACCTCCGCGGACGAGGCGGCCATCCGTGCGCGAATGGAGGATCTCTATGCCTCGATCCGCAAATAGGGCGTCGGCGAGCGTGCCGCGCGCGCCGCAAGCCAGCGCTTCCCGTTTCACACAAAGCCGGGCATCGGAGATCGAATCCAGACCATGACCATCAAGAGCATCAACGGCTGCATCGGCTGCGAGGAATGCGTGAAATCGTGCCCTTGCGACGTGATCCGCATGCAGGACGGCAAGGCCGTCATCACCTATCCGGCCGACTGCCAGATCTGTCATCTGTGCCGGATGTATTGCCCGGTCGACGCGATCGAGATGGCGCCGGAAAAATCCATTCCCGTCGTCGTGCCATGGGGCTAGCCATGAGACTGTCCGCAAGAACCGCCATGATCGTCGCCGGGGCGGCGATCTTCATCGGCCTGCCGCTGCTGTTTTACGCGCTTGGCGGCGCGCCGCGACGAACGCTGCTGAAGGAGGCGTTCTCGCTTCTCACCGTGCTGGCCTTCACGATGATGCTGGGCCAGTTCTTCCTGGCGCGCAGCAACGAGACGCTGCTCAGCCTGTTCAAGCCGCCGCAGATCCAGAAGGTTCACAAATATATCGCCTATTCGGCGGTCGCCGTCATCCTGGCGCATCCCGCGCTGATCGTGTTGCCGCGGGCGCTGGAGGGCGGCATCAAACCCTGGGACGCCTTCGTCACGATGATCACCGAGCTCGACAGCCTCGGCATCGTGCTGGGGCTGGTCGCCTGGGTCATCCTGCTGGTGCTGGCTGTGACCGCCTATTTCCGCAAGCCGGTCATCAAGCGCCTCGCCACCCATTATCGCGGCTGGCGCATGTTTCATGGCGGGCTGGCGGTCAGCTTCTCCGCGCTGGCGCTGTGGCACGCCATCGAGCTGGGCCGCCATACGGATCTCGCGCTGTCGGCCTTCTTCATCCTCCTGGCGCTGATCGGCTTTGTCATGCTCGCCAGGCTCTATTGGGGCGGACAGCCGAAGACGCCGCGCACGCCGCCCGCTGCATTGCCCTCTGCCGGCCCCGTTGCAGGCCCCGTTGCAGGCCCCGTTGGAGCCCCCGTTGGAGAAGGAGCGACGTCATGACCGAACACCGCGAAACATCAGCCCCGACACGCCGCCAGTTCCTTGCGCTTTCCGGCGCCACCGCAGGCGTTGCCTCGCTGGGAATGGCGGCTTGGGCCAAGAACACCGTGGCCATCGACGTGGACGCCATCACCAACACCGATCATGCGACCGACGTGCTGGTGATCGGCGGCGGCATGGCCGGACTGTTTGCCGCGGTGAAGGCGCATGACGCGGGGGCCGCCACGATGATCGTCTCCAAGGGGCGGCTGGGCTCTTCCGGCCTGACGCCCTTCGGCAAGGGGTTCTTCGTGTTCGATCCCGCGAAGGAGACCGGCACCATCGACGATTTCGTCGACACGGTGTCGCGCTCGGCGCTGGGCACCAACAACCCCATCTATACCCGCCAGGTTGCCGAGCATTCGATGAAGCGCGCGGCGGAGCTGCGGGCCTGGGGCTACTTCGACCAGACGCTGGCCAACCGGCCCTTCATGACCCCCATCGAGCAGCGGGAGATTCCGCTTCTGGAACGCGTGGTCATCACCCATTTGATCAAGCAGGACGGCCGGATTGCGGGGGCTGCGGGTTTCCGGCTCGACGCCGGGGAGACGGTCACGATTCTGGCGAAAACGGTGGTCCTGTGCACCGGGGCGGGTGGCTTCAAGCCGAACGGTTTTCCGGTCTGCGACCTGACCCACGACGGCACGGTGATGGCCTACGAGATCGGCGCCAAGGTCACCGGCAAGGAGTGGAACGACGGCCACATGACGCGCGCCGAACACCCCGCCGCCTGTTTCGACGGCTGGGGCGACATGTTCGAGCGGGTGCCGTCGACCAACGGCGTCGAGGTGCATCACGACCTGGGCGTCGATATCAACTATCGCGCCTATGTGACGGGCAATCCGGTCGAGGGCGGTCCTGGCTCGCCGCAGCCGACGGAGGAGGTCGCCGGCGGGCCTGCCGTGCCCGAGGAGTTCAAGCACAGGAACCCGCCTCCCGGAGGGGAAGACGGTGCGCCCGGCGGGCCTCCTCCTGGGGCTGCGGGCAAGGGCGGGGCACCCGGCGGTCCGCCTCCGGGCTTCGGCGCGGGTGCGAATGTCGGCGGCGCCTCGGCCGGCATGGCGATCCACAAGTCCGAGGGGCTGGTGCCGATCGACGACCGCTGTGCCTCGACGATCCCGGGGCTTTACGCGGCGGGCGACGCGCTCGGCAGCCACATGGCCGGCGGCATCTACACCCAGATCGGCTCGTCGCTGGCCGGCTCGGCCGTGCAGGGCGCCATCGCCGGCGAGGCGGCGGCGGAATTTGCCGCGGGCGCGGAGACCCCGTCGGTCCCCGATGCGCGGCTCCACGATATCCGCGACGGGATCCTCGCCCCGCTGCGCCGCGAGGCGGGCTACGGCCCCGCCTGGGTGACCCAGACGCTGCAGGGGATCATGATCCCGAACTTCGTGCTCTACATCAAGAAGGCCCCGATGATGCAGGCCGCGCTGGCCTACATCGAGGAACTGCGCGACCATCACGCGCCGATGCTGCGCGCCGCCGACATGCACGAGCTGCGGCTGGCGCACGAGACGCGCAACATGATCGTCTCGGCGGAGATGAAGCTTCGCGCCTCGCTGATGCGCACCGAAAGCCGCGGCAGCCACTACCGGCTGGATTACCCCGAGACCGATGACGAGAACTGGCGCGCCTGGATCAACATCCACAAGGGCAATGACGGATCGATGCAGCTCGAGAAGCAGTCCTTTGATGCCTGGCCCGCGTAGACCCGCGGACGCTTAGGTCGAGGGCGGGTGGCGACACTGATGGTGTCGCACCCCAGCCGAATGCGCGCGTCGCCCGTCAGCTCCGTTAGGGTGACCAGGACTGGTATTTGAGCATGTTGGCTTCCAGCTGATCGAGGACGGTGGACCTGCAGCCGCCGTTGCGCTTGATCATGGCGCGGATTCCGTTCGCGTAGCCGGCCGCCTCACCGGTGGTCTTGGCGCGCGAGATGATGTCGGCAAACTGGGCTGGTATCTCGAAATAGGTGCGGCCGCGATCCTCTGTCGTCTGGCTGAGGACAACGCCATAGCCGTTCCGCCAGGTCGTGACGGTTTTGTGGTCAACGGCGAACTGCCGGCCCTGTTGCCCGCACAGGCCGAATGCGTTTGTCTTGATCAGCATGTATTGTGCGACCACCGGCTCCCAGCGCGATGTCCGTGCCGCCTCGTTGATCCGGTCCTTGAGGCCCGTGAACAGTCCCGACACCAGGCCGACCGCGGTGTCCTTGCTGGTGCCGGCCACCACGTGCTCGCGCTTGAGCTGTTCAAGGCCGGGATAGTCGGCGGCATAGAGCCGGATGAAGATCTCCTTGAAACCCTCGGGCACATCGGCGAACTGCCGCTCGATCCTGCGGTGTTCGTCCTCGCCGAGACCGGATTTGAACTGGGCCCAGTACTCGCGTTCGGCGCATTCGCGGTCGTCCACGTCCAGGGGGCAGATGTAGCGGGCCTTGGTGTTCGTGGCCGCTGCGACGGCGATCTCGAGCTGGCGGGCGTCCGGCGTGTGTCCGCCGAGGTTCCGCCCGGCCAGCCAGAGCATGTTGGCGGGGCCGAGGTCCTTCTTCACGCCCCAGCCATTGGCATAGGCGTGTCCGCTGTACAGAATGGCCAGCGCGTGACCGCCGCGGTCCGCGACCTGCAACGCCTTGAAGGCCGCGTCGTGATCGCCGCTCATCAGCAGGGCGCGGCCGAGCTGGAAGTGAAGCCGCATGAGGTCCGGGTGGTCGGCGGCATCCTTGCGGCAGGCGGCGACGGCCTTTTCGGCTTCAATTTTCGGCTCTAGCAGACCCTCGACACCTTTCGGGACGGTGATGTCATAGGGGTGGGCGGCCAGGCGGTCGCACGCGTATACCGGCTCGTCGGGCAAGGCGGCGCGCACATTGTCCCAGTTGTCGGGAACAAAATCGCTGCTCCTGGCGGCGAAACAGCAATGGCGCGGGTTGCCGATGGTCGAGACGGTGGTGTAGGCGACCGTGCGGGCCTGCGGGCAGGCCTTTTTCAACCGCTTGCCAAAGACCTCCATCCTGGGAAACAGCTTCGAAGTGCTGCCTTCGTCAACCAGGTTGCGCGCACCCTTGTAAGCAAAGTTCGTGTCAGGCCGGCACCAGGGAAGATCGGTGATGCTGGGGATGAAGGTCAGCCCGTCGATCTCGACAATGCCGGAGGACGGAATGCCATCGGTGTCCGATGCCCATGCCAGAGGTGCCGTCAGAAACGCGACCATACAAACGATGAATAATCTCGACATCAAAAAGCGCCCACCCGTCACGATTGCCAAATTTACGAAGCATCCTAGGCATATCGGCATGGGCTGCAAGGCGCGACATCCGTGACCGCCGCGGGTTACGGAGATGGCGCGGGGGCTGGGGCGAGAATTCCGGCTGGTTGCGTAACGTTCCGATTGCGGTGACAGCCCGGTCCTGTCGCCGATCAACGCGATGTATGGCCGTGCGTCAGGGAAGGCGGTGGCCACCGGCCACCGCCATGTTTGCTAGAAGCGCCTGTGCGGCTCAGGTGATCGAGCCGTCGACACCCTCGATCAGGTAGTCGGTGCCCCACAGGGCGCCGTCATAGAGGCCGAGCGTTCCCTCGATGACCACGTTGCCCTTGTTGTCCTTGAGCGGGCCGGCGAAGATCGGCGCGCCGCCCTTGAGCTCCTCGATGGCGGCGAGCGCGGCCGCCTGACCGGCTTCCGTCGAGCCCGCGCCGAACGGCGAGGAGGCGACCATGGCCTTGTCGTAGCCGCCCTCGTTGACGTTGGGCAGCGTCTCGCCCTTCTGGATCATCGCGGCATAGGCGGAATAGACCGTGCCCCATTTCAGCTCGGCGCCGGTGATGAAGCCGTTGGGCGCCAGCGGCGACTGGTCGGCGTTGTGGCCGCAGCTCATGGCGCCGCGGGCTTCGGCGGTCTCGATCACCACCTTCGGGCTGTCCACGTGGCAGGCGATCACGTCGCAGCCCGCGTCGACGAGCGCATTGGTGGCTTCCGCCTCGCGCACCGGCAGCGACCACTCGCCGGTGATGATCAGCTGCACCTTGACGTCCGGATTGACCTTGCGCGCGCCGAGCGTGAAGGCGTTGATGTTGCGCAGCACCAGCGCGATCGGCTTGGCGGCGACGAAGCCGATCTTGTTGGTCTTTGTGGACAGGCCGGCCGCGACGCCGTTCACGTAGTGCGCCTGGTCGAGATAGCAGAAGTAGCCGCCGAGGTTCTTCGGATGCTTGTCGGCGCTCCACAGCGAGGTCGGATGACGGAACTCGACATCGGGGTATTTTGCCGCCGCATCGATCATGAAGGGATCGAAATAGCCGAACGACGTGGGAAACAGCAGCGAGGCGCCGTCGAGCTGGATCATCGACTCCATCGACTTGCTCACCGCGTTGGTCTCCGGAACGTTCTCTTCCTCGATCACGGTGATGTCCGGCATGTCCTTGAGCGCCTGGACGCCGACGGCATGCGCCTGGTTCCAGCCGAAATCGTCCTTCGGCCCGACGTAGATCATGCCGATGGTGGTCGTGGCCGCGCGCGCGGGAAGCAGCCCGGAGGCAAGAAGCGCGCTTCCCGCGGTGCCGGCGAGAAACGTCCGGCGGTTGAGTGCGAGTTTCATCCTGTCATTCCCTTCTGTTTGCCGTACGCGGATCGAGGCTCCGGGCACGGATGTCCGTTCGCCCGGAGCGCCACACTCCGGCGGTTCATCGATTGTCGCTGTCCGCTGGATGCGGCTTCTGTCAGCCCGCCGCGGCACGCCGCAGCCCGCTGCTTCTCCCAATCCGCCGGGGACGGCGCGACCCGATCGAACGGGCCGCGCGTCACGCGCCGGGTGTCGTTCAGAGCCGCTTCGGCCCGGCCTCGTTGCCTTCCAGATCCAGATCGCCGGCATGCCGGCTGAGAATGTCGGCCAGGCTCGGGCCTTCGCCCGCATCCCGGTCCAGTGTTCGCGTCTCGACCGAGACGATGTGCCGGTCCATCAGCTTCACCGCTTCTTCCGGCCTGCCCGCCGCCAGGGCCTCGACAATGCCGCCGTGCTCGCAGACCGAGCAGTCGGCGGAATGCGGCCGTCCGTAGACCGACAGGATCAGCGAGCAGCGCGACACGAGCTGAGTCATGTAGCCCAGCAGGATGGCGTTCTCCGTCAGCTCTGCGAGCAGGATGTGGAACCGCTCGGCAAGCCGCACCGACAGCTTCATGTCGCCGGCGGCGCGTGCCGCATCCTCCTCGCGCAGGTGCCCGGCAAACCGCGCCGCGATCTCCGGCGTCCATTTGTCGGCCACCATCCGGATGGCCTCGCGCTCCAGCGCCCGGCGCACCCGAAAGACGTCCTTGGCTTCCTCCAGACTGGGCGTGGCGACGGTGGCGGTGCGCTTGCCACCGGTCGACACCAGCCCGTCGGTGTGCAGCCTGGCCAGCGCCTCGCGCACCACCGTGCGGCTGATGCCGAACGGCGTGCCGATCTCGTCCTCGGGCAGTTTCGCGCCCGGCTTGAGATCCTGCTCGATGATGGCCTGCCGCAACGCCTGGTAGACGGTGTCGGCCTTGGTCGGTTGCTTCATGATCTCCATCGCGTCGTTGGCTGCATATTCGTATGCAAAAATATCCTAATCAAGTATACGAGATGCGGGAATATTGGTCAGATCGCCTAAAAATTAGGCGTGCCTTGTGTGGTGCGTTTCCGGATTCTGCTGGTATCCAGTTGAAAATTCTTGCCAATTCGGCGCAAGAGACGGGGTTGCCGGATGCTGTCCGGAGAAAATGGCCGGCATTTACGTATACATGATTTGATTATAGCGTATCCGAAATTGCAGAGGAAAGGAACGAACCATGCAGGACAGCAGCGCGCGGACGGTGACGCTCAGGCTCAATCAGCAGCAGCTCGAACTGCTCGACCGCACCGTGGCGAAGGGCGTCGCCGCGAGCCGCGAGGCTTTGGTGCGGCACGCGCTGCGCGGCTATGCGGCGGCACGGGGGGGCGAGGCGTGATGCAGCAAGCGATCGAGAGCCGACGCCTGGTGTCGGAGCAGGTGCTGGAGCCGGGCACCGGCAAGGCGTTCGAAGTGTTCAAGGGGCAGATCCTGCGCATCGAGCAGATCGAAGGCAGCCAGTGCGTCGACTTCAACTGCTTCAACCTGCACGACTACAAGGAGTTCATGCACTGCGGACGGACGCGCACCGTG
>JBFHII010000107.1:0-7876 GCA_041596535.1 Breoghania sp.
ACGGCATCCAGGCCAGCGGCGAAATCGGCCGCAGGATCTGGATGAACGGGTCGAGTGCGCGATAGGCGAGCGGCGACATGCCGATCAGGAAGCCGACCGGGATGGCGATGGCCGCGGCCAGAAAGTAGCCCGACAGAACCCGGTACAGCGAATAGGCGATCTGGATGCCGATGCCCTTGTCGTTGGGACCGTTGTCATAAAAGGGCTTGGACAGTTCCTCGACGGCGCGCATGACGACGGCTGAGGGCGGCGGGACGCGGGCTTCCTGGTCCGCGCCGCCCATCAGCTTTTCGTATTCGGTCATCTCGCCGGCGGGTTTCACCGCCGGCGTTGACAGTTCCCACACGCCCAGCCCGAGCACGAGCAGGACGAGCGAAAGGAGCAGAGCCCTGACGTTAAGCGAGGCGGTCATGGTCAGGACCGCTTGATCGCGAAGCTGTCCACATAGGCTTCCGGCGCGGCCGGATCGAAGGTCTTGCCCATGATCGTGTAGCTCTTGTAGGTCTCGTCCGGCGGCGTGACGCCGAGGTCCTTCATGATCTTGGCGCAGTCCCCCGCGAGGTAGACCTGCTCGGCGACGGCCTTGTAGTCGACCTCACCCTCCACGTAGCCCCAGCGCTTCATCTGGGTGAGGATCCACACGCCCATCGAGTGCCAGGGGAACGGATCGAAATCGATGCGGTCGGGAACGTCGTGGATGTTGCCCAGACCGTCGGCGTAACGTCCGGTCAGCACCTGTTCGATCACCGGCACCGGCTGGTTGAGATAGTTGGCCGGGGCGATGGCCGCCGAGATGTCCTTGCGGTTCTCCGCCTTGTGCGCGAACTGCGTGGCATCGACCAGCGACTTGAGCAGCGCGCCATAGGTGTTGGGCATCGTCTCGGCGAATTCCTGGCTGCAGGCGAAGGCGCAGCACGGATGGCCATCCCAGATGTCCTTGGTGAGCTTGTGAATGAAGCCCACTTTCTCCCAAACGGCACGCTGGTTGAACGGATCGGGCGACAGATAGCCGTCGAGATTGCCGGCGCGCAGATTGGCGACCATCTCCGGCGGCGGGACCACGCGGATCTGGATGTCGGTGTCCGGATCCAGACCGTGTTCCGCCACGTAGTAGCGCAGCAGGAAATTGTGCATGGAATACTCGAACGGCACACCGAACTTGAAGCCTTTCCACTTTTTCGGATCGTCGTTCTTGTCCATGTGATCGACGTGCAGGACGATCGCCTGGCCGTTGATGTTCTCGACCGCCGGCATCAGGAACGGCACGGCGGTCGAGCCGGCGCCCATGGTGATGGCGAGCGGCATCGGGGTCAGCATGTGCGCCGCGTCATATTCCTTGTTCAGCGACTTGTCGCGGGCAACCGCCCAGCCGGCGGTCTTGATCACGTCCACGTCGAGACCGTATTTCTCGTAAAAGCCCATCGGCTTGGCCATGATGATCGGCGTGGCGCAGGTGATCGGCACGAAACCGACATTCAGCTTGCTCTTCTCCGGCGTTCCCAGGTTGTCAAGGATCGCCGCCTTGGCCTTGTCCATCGGGAAGACGGAGGCCAGCGCGGCCGCCAGCGTGGTGCTGCCGAGCATCTTGGCGAAAGACCGGCGGGACAGCTCGTTGTGGCCGAAGACGGAGCGCACGATGGCGCTTTCCACGGCCCGTTCCATCGCCTCTTCGCTCGTATCCGGACCCGCGTCCACGGCCTGCGCCTGGAAGGTGCCGCTCGACTGGCACGTCGCGCAGGCACATCCCGCGCCATGCCGGAGGTCCGTGTCGCCATCGTATGGATTGCCGAGGCTCTTTGACGCCATTTCGTTTTCCCCTGTACTGGTTTCATGTTGCGCTGAAGCGCGTGCCGCTTTCGCCGTTAACATCGCAAGGGGTGTGCCAAGTCGGGCGATTCAAAAAATCAACGTATTTTCAATTACTTGTCATTTTTCACCAGAAAAAATCATTTACGAGTTTTCATAATTGCCGATTTTTCGTAACATTTTATAACGAGATTTCGTAATTCAGAGGCAACTCTCGAGATGAAGCACGTGGTCGACGAAGGAACCGGAACGCCGCAGCCGGATGCGCGGGCGTTCACGGCGGAACTGCTGCGCGCGGCCTTCGACCGCTCGCCGGATCCGGGCCTGATCATCGATCCCTACTCGGGCATGATCCTGCACGCCAACCATGCGGCCGGCAGCCTGTTCGTCGGCAGCGGCGTGAAGCTCGCCGGACAGACCATCGACCGGCTCTACCCGGAAGCACACGGGCTGCTGCACGTGTTCACCGAGGAGACGCTGGATCGCGGCCATGCGTGGACGCGAGACCTGACGCTGTCCGGGGCCAACGGCAAGCCACTGCGGCTGGAGCACGCCGCCGTTCTCGCCAAGTGGCAGGGCAACACCTGCGTGGTGCTGACCATTGTCGACCTAGACCGGATCAACCGCCGCGCCGTGGACGAGGAAGCCAACAGCTACCCTCGCAAGGGGCTGGAGGAATGGCGGCGCGCGGAACGCTACTTCCGCGAGATCGAGCGCGAGAACCAGCTGATCCTGGCGGCCGCCGGCGAAGGCATCTACGGCGTCAATGTCGACGGCGTCACCACCTTCCTCAATCCGGCGGCGGAAAAGATGCTCGGCTATGCGGCGTCAGATCTGGTGGGCAAGGACATGCATTCCGTCATCCATCACCACAAGCCGGACGGCACGCCCTACGCCAATGCCGAATGCCCGATCTACAACGCGTTCCGCCAGGGCACGGTGAAAACCGTCGACGACGAGGTGTTCTGGACCAAGCAGGGCAAGCCGATCCGCGTGGAATACACCTCCACGCCGATCGTCGATTCCGGTGCGGTCGTCGGGGCGGTGATCGTGTTTCGCGACATCACTGAGCGCAAGCGCAACGAGGAGCGGCTGAAGGCGGCGCTCGAAGACAACGCGCGGCTGCGCGAGCGGCTGGAAATGGAGAACGCCTACCTGCAGGAGGAAATCCGCAGCCACGCCAATCATTACGACATTCTGGGCACGTCCGACGCGATCATTGCCACGCTGAAGCAGATCGAGCTGGTGGCCCCCACCGGCGCCAACGTGCTGATTTCGGGCGAGAGCGGCACCGGCAAGGAACTGGTGGCGCGTGCCATCCACCAGGCCTCGGACCGGCGCGACCGGCCGCTGATCCGGGTCAATTGCGCGGCGATCCCCCGCGAGCTGTTCGAAAGCGAGTTCTTCGGCCATGTCAAAGGCGCCTTCACCGGCGCGCTGCGTGATCGCATCGGCCGCTTCGAGCTGGCCGACGGCGGCACGATCTTTCTCGACGAGGTGGGCGAGATCCCGCTGGACCTGCAATCGAAGCTGCTGCGCGTGCTGCAGGACCGCAAGTTCGAACGGGTGGGCGAGGAACGCACCCGCGAGGTCGACATCCGGCTGATCGCGGCGACCAACCGGGATCTGAAACAGGAGGTGGCGGCCGGAAAGTTCCGCGAGGACCTGTATTTCCGTCTCAACGTGTTTCCGATCGAGTGCCAGCCGCTGCGCGACCGCGCCTCCGACATCCCGATCCTGGCGGACCATTTCCTGGAGACCTGCTGCTCGCGGCTCAACCTGCAGAAGCCGGAGCTGACCAAGGCCAACATCGCCGCCCTGAGCAGCTATCCCTGGCCCGGCAATGCGCGCGAGCTGCAGAACATCATCGAGCGCGCGGCGATCCTGGCGCGCAACGGCAAGCTGAGCTTCAATCTGCCCAGCGTGGATGCTGCCCAACGCGCGGAGCCATGCGATGCGCCGCAACCCCTGCCCGCGGAGGGCGCGCAACGCATCCTGACAATGGCCGAACTCGGCGAGCTTGAAAAAGCCAACATCCGCAAGGCGCTCGACGCCTGCGACGGCAAGGTCTCCGGCAAGGCGGGCGCCGCCCGGCTGCTCGGCATGAAGCCGACCACGCTCTATTCGCGCATCCAGACGATGGGCCTGTGACGCGCCTCAGCCTGCCGCGGCCGATGCATCCGTGGGAAACGGGTGCGGCGGCCGCCGGTTGAACCACGGACGCGCGCGCTCGAGATCGGCGCACAGCGACATCAGCGTCTCGTCCTCGCCGAAGCGCGCCGCCAGGTGCACGCCCACCGGCAAACCCGCGCCGCTCCAGTGCAGCGGCACGGACGCCGCCGGCTGACCGGTGGCGTTGAACGAGGCGGTGAACGGCGAATAGTTGAAGATGCCGTCAGGGCCCAACCGATAGTCCAGATAGCTCTCACGGCTGTGCGCGAAGCGGCCGATCCGGGCCGGCGGCTCGGCCAGCGTCGCCGTGAGAAGCACGTCGTAGTCGACAAAGAAAGCCGCCATCTCCCGGCCGTAGCCGTGGATCGTCTCGATCGCCTCCAGATAGGCGTCGCCGGAGATCATCCTGGCGTGTTCGCAGGCGCTCAAAGTGACGTTCTCGAGATCGCCAGCCCGCAGCGCGCGTCCCTTCGCGGCCAGCGCCTGGCGCACCCAAAGCGCGGTGCCGCAGGCGACGATGTCCGTCCAGGCGGCCATCATGCCCACGGTATCGGCAGCAATCGGGCAGGCCGGCTCGACGTGATGCCCCAGGCTTTCCAGCAGCGCGGCAGCATCCGCGACCGCGGCGCGGCACTCGGGATCGATCGGCGCGCCGGTCAGCGTCGTCGTGCACAGGGCGATCTTCAGCGGTGCACTGGTTGCCGCGGCGGCCGCCACGAAGCTGCCGCGCATCGGCGGCGCGCAATAGGGCGCGCCGAGATCCCCGCCACCGGTGAGATCGAGCAGCAGTGCGGTGTCGCGGACGCTGCGGGTCAAAAAACCTTCCGTCGCCATGCCCGCCCAGCCCTCGCCCGCATAGGGCCCGTCGGGCAGCCGGGCGCGGGTCGGCTTGAAGCCGAACAGCCCGCAGGAGGAGGCGGGAATGCGCACCGAGCCGCCGCCGTCCGATCCATGCGCCGCCGGCACGATGCCCGCCGCAATGGCGGCGCCCGAGCCGCCCGACGAGCCGCCGGGCGTGCGGTCCAGGTTCCAGGGATTGCGCGTCGGACCGCCATAGACGGCCGCCTCCGTCGCCGCCCCCACCCCGCCTTCGGGCGCCGTGGTGCGGCCGAAGACCACCACGCCGGATCCCAGCAACCGGTCGATCAGGGTCGAATTCTTCGGATAGCGGGTGTCCTTGAGCAGCACCGAGCCGTTGTTGGCGGGGAAATCCACCGCCTCGCCGCCGAGATCCTTGAGCAGGAACGGCACGCCGGCCAGCGGGCCACGCGTCCCGGCGGATGCCACCGCGGCGGACGCATGGCGCCGTGCCGCCTCCTCGCGCAGCATGGTCAGGGCGTTGAGCTGCGGGTTCAGCGCGTGCGCCCGCTCGAGCGCCGCCTCCAGCAGTTCCGCCGCGCTGACCTCGCGCGCTGCGACAAGCCCGGCGAGGCCGGTCGCGTCAAACGTCTCATACTCGGGAAATTTCCGCATCACGCTCCCCTTGCCGCCGGAGGGTGCTCCGGCGGCCCCATGCATATCCGGGTCACGGCCTTCAGGAAAGCATCGAGACGCCCAGCCTTGCGGTCACGGCGCGAACAGCTGCGCGGGCGCCTGCTCGAAGGTCATCCGGCCGCGCTTCATGGCCCACAGCGGGCGCGCGATCTCCGCCACCACCTGACCGCCGCTGGTCGCGGGAAGCGCCACGAAGGTCGCCTCCTCGCCGACCGCGATCGTACGGGCCCTGTCGATCAGCCGGCGCGGCGCGTCACTGACCATGTCGAAGCAGGCTTCCAGCTCGGCGCCGGTGCTCAGCTGGTGCACATTGGCATAGAGATTGGCCATGCGCGGCAGCGACAGATCGCCATAGGGCGTGAAGGGATTGAGCACGTTGTTGGTGGCCACGGTGCAGCACACGCCGCGGGCATGGAACAGATGCGCCGGCGCCACGCCGCGCGGCACCAGGTGATCGGCATCGCGGCCCATCAGGTAAAGATCGGTTGCCGGCAGCACGGTGAGCGCGCCGCCGGCGTCGCGCATCAGCGCGATGGCCTGTTCCAGCGCGGCGGGCGGCAGCGCGGAAAGCTTGGTCACATGGCCGATGGCCACCCGCCCCTGCCATCCGAAGGCGATTGCCTGGCGGGCGATCTCGTCCAGATGCCGCCAGTTCGGGTCGAGATCGAAATCCAGATGAAAATCCAGATCCACGTCGTGGGCGCGCGCCATCTCGAACAGGATCCGGATCTGCGCCTCGGGATCGCTGTCGGTATAGGGGCAGCCGCCGAGCAGGTCCGCCCCGGCCGCCAGCGCCTCTTCGAGCAGCTCTTGCGTGCCCGGCAGGTTGGTCAGCCCGTCCTGCGGGAAGACGCAGATCTGCAGATCCAGCGCCCAGGCGAAATCACGTTTCAGCCGGCACACCGCCGCAAACCCCTGCAGCCCGATGACGGGGTCGATCTCCACATGGGTGCGCAGCGCGTTGGTGCCCTGCACGATGGCCTTTTCCAGCACCGTCTTGCCGCGCTCGTAGACATCCGCCTCGGTGAAGCCGGCCTTGGCCTCGACGACGGAGGCGATGGCGCCCGCGAGCGTGCCGGTCTCGTTGCGGCAGCGATCGAGAATGCAGGCCTTGTCGAGATGGATATGGCTTTCGACGAAACCGGGAATGAGCAGCGCGCCCCGCCCGTCGACGACCCTTGCGGCGGCCGGCAGCTCCGCGCCGATCGCGGTGATCGTGCCGTCACGCGCGGCGACATCCACGAGACCGTCGGATCCGGCGATCCGCACATTGCTGATCAGGACATCGCTCATCGGGCCGCCTCGCGGCCGGCATCCTGCGCCTCGCCACCGAGATAGGCCGCGGTCAGCCGAGGATCGTCCGCCAGCGCCTTCGCGGGCCCCTCGATGACGATCCGCCCCTGCTCCAGCACATAGCCGTAGTCAGCCACCGCCAGCGCCAGCGACGCCATCTGGTCGACCAGCAGGATCGTGGTGCCCTCGTCGCGCAATTCGCCGAGGATCGCATAGAGTTCGTTGATCATGGCCGGCGCCAGGCCGAGCGACGGCTCGTCGAGCAGCAGCACCTTCGGCCGCGCCATCAGGCCGCGGGCAATGGCCATCATCTGCTGCTCGCCACCCGACAGCAGGCCTGCGCGGCTGGTCAGCCGGTCCTTCAGCCGCGGAAAGCGATCCAGAAGTGCGGTGATTTCCGACGGATCCATGTCGCCGCGGCGCTTGTAGGCGCCGAGCTCGATGTTCTCCAGAACGGTCAGTTCCGGAAACACCTGGCGGCCCTCGGGCACCAGCACCAGCCCCCGGCTCACCAGGTCGTGCGGCGGCAGCTGGTCCACGGGATCATCGTTCAGGATGATGCTGCCCTGCACCGGCCGGTGCAGCCCGGCGAGTGCCGACAGGAAGGTCGACTTGCCCGCGCCATTGGCGCCCAGCAGCGCGACCATGGCGCCCGGACGCACCTTCATGGTGACATCCTGCAGCACCGGCGCGGCGCCATAGCCCGCCGTCAGCTTGAGCGTGGAGAGCACCGGCGTCTCCTCGGTCACCAGCGGCTGCGCCCGCGGGAAGGCCGGCGCAGAGCCGTCTCCCAGATAGGCGGCGATCACGGTCTGGTCGGACTGGATCTCGGCCGGCGTGCCGCAGGCGATCGGCTTGCCGGCGTCCACGGCCTGGATCCGGTCCGAGATGCCCATGACTAGCTCCATGTCATGCTCGACGAGCACCACCGAGAGCCCCAGATCGGCGATCTTGCGCAGCAGCAGCGACAGCTGGTCCTTGTCGGCGCGCATCAGTCCCGCGGCCGGTTCGTCGAGCAGCAGGATCCCCGGCTGCAGCGCCAGCGCGCGAGCGATCTCCACCAGGCGCCGGTCGACATGCGGCAGGTCTCCCGCGCGCTTGTCGAGATCGC